>JAEIOG010000036.1 GCA_016342495.1 Phycisphaerae bacterium | reverse complement strand
ATCCAAACGCAAAAACGCAGGCTGGGATGAAGATTATCTGAAAAAATTATTAGGAATTTAGATGCGGTTGCCCTGGAATATGTTATGATTTACTATAAATTTGTCTTTAAGGTTTTTGAACTCGAATTTTGATCTAGATGTGAGGCATGTATAAAATGACCGTATTACTAGCTGAATACTTGCATTGAATTATCCTCCTTAGGTATAATTTGTTTATTTGAAATATTCAATGAACCTGATTCGTACTATTGATTGTTCTATATGAATTTAAGTTTTTATTTTAGTAATAAAGCGGGTGTAGAATGAGCCATCATATCAGCAGACGTGGTTTTCTTAAAGTAGTCGGGATCGCTGCAGCTTCATTGGCATTTGATCCAGTTGCATTTGGCGACATAAAAAAGAAACCGAATATTTTGTATATTATGGCAGATGATCAAAGCCCGGAGTCTGTTGCTTGCTATGGCGGGTGGATGAAGGATCATGTTCAGACGTCTAATATTGACAAACTTGCCGCAGAGGGGATGCGGTTTGAAAATTGTGTTTGCACGAACTCTCTTTGTGCTCCGAGCAGGGCGAGCATAGCTACTGGACAGTACAGTCATAAAACAGGCGTCTATACTTTACGCGAAGATATGGATACCAAGGATAAGCCGACCTCCTACAGCGTGCTTAACAAGGCCGGGTATCAGACGGCAGTGTTTGGCAAGTGGCATGTTCATGGTGATAATAAATATGGCCTTGATGATTATGGAGTGACGATTTCGCAAGGTTCCTACTATAACCCAACGCTTACCGGACCCGGTGGTATCAAAAGACGTTTTTCTGGCATGCACTCTACCGACGCTTACACGTATGCATCGCTGGAATGGCTGGATAAGCGAGACAAGGATAAACCATTCTTATTGATGTGCCACTATAAGGCTGCTCATGGTGACTGGATTTATGCCAAACGGTTTGAGGAACTTTACGCTGATGTTGAAATTCCTGAACCGGCGACCTTGTTTGATGATTATTCAAATCGGGCCTCAGGAGGGGTGAACAATAAGAAGGCGAAATTGTATCCAAATCTTGCTCATCAGGTCTGCGGTAATGGCAAAAAGCCAGGTGCTCCGAAAAGAGATTGGCCTACCGGAAATATTGATCTTTCAGGGATGGATGAAAAGCAGCAGAAAAAAGCAACATTCCAGAAGTACGCCAAGGATTATATGCGTTGCGTTGCCGGTATTAATGAGAATGTTGGTAAGCTGGTTAAGTATCTTAAGGATGAGGGTATCCTTGAAAATACTATCGTGATCTATACAGCTGACCAGGGGATGTATGTCGGTGAGCATGGTTTTTATGATAAACGCCTGATGCTGGAAGAGGGGCTGCGTATGCCGTTTATCGTTCGGTATCCAAAAATGATCAAATCCGGAGCCGTTACCAAGGCACTTGTCAACAATGTCGATTTTGCGCCTACGTTACTCGATCTTGCCGGAGAGAAAACACCCTCAAGTATGCAAGGGAAAAGCTTTGCCGATGTTCTTAAGGGCAAAAAAGATAAGCACCGCAAATCCAGTTTCTACGCGTTTTATTCCAATGGCGTTCAAAAGCATTATGGCGTTAGGACTGAGAGGTATAAACTGATCGTATGGGCCGAGAGCGGGCTTAAGGATTTGTTTGACATTGTGAATGATCCGCATGAGCTTACTAGTCTATATGGTGACCCGAAATATGTGAGTCTGGTTAAAGAGATGGAAGAGGAACTCAAGAATGCTATGATCGATGCGGATATCGCAGAGAATGAACTTCCCGGCAAGCGTTTGGTCGCTAATAAAGTTAAGGCCACTAAAGACGATAAAGTAAAGCCGGCCAAAGAAAAGAAACAGAAGGTTAAAGTAAAAAAGAAAAATAAACATAATAACATTTCTAATTAGATTAATATAAGGGATCGTTATGGAAAAGGATTTGAATCGAAGAAGTTTTTTGAAACTTGCAGGAACAGCAGTTTCAGTTGCGACGTTTGGCAGTTACACCACCACACTGCAAGCAAAGCGTGCGAAAAAGAAAAAACCTAACATCCTTTTTGTGATGCTTGACGATCTTGGTAAAGAATGGGTCGAGACGTGCGGTAGTGAAGAGTCGCTTACTCCTACTGTAGATAAACTCGCTGCTGAAGGTATGCAGTTTGTTAATGCTTACTCCATGCCTCAGTGTACTCCAACACGTGTGACTCTTTTGACGGGTCGGTATCCCTTTAATCATGGCTGGATAAATCACTGGGATGTACCGCGTTGGGGCAAGGGGTGTCACTTCGATTGGAAACATAACATTAGCTTTGGAAATGTCATGAAGTCGGCTGGCTACGCGACAGCAGCGGCAGGCAAGTGGCAGATCAACGATTTCCGTGTTACACCGGATGCGATGGTAAAACATGGTTTTGACGATTACTGCATGTGGACCGGGTATGAAGGTGATAACCCGCCTAGTGCTGAGCGGTATTGGAATCCTTATATTAATACTAAAGATGGAAGCAAAACTTACAAAGATAAATTCGGCGCGGATGTTTTCACCGATTACCTGATTGATTTTATGAAACGCAAAAAAGACAAACCGATGATGATGTATTTCCCAATGTGCTTGCCGCATGGTCCGCTGACTACGACTCCAAGTGCGCCGAACGTTTCAGAAAAGTATGAGATGCATAGGGCGATGGTCCGCTATACGGATCATTGTCTAAAGCGTCTGGTTGATACACTTGATGATCTTGGTATTCGTGACAATACGATTGTAATCTGGACTACTGACAACGGAACAGCAAAAAGTTTGTCAGCTATGCGTAATGGACGGCTTGTCCGCGGCGGAAAGACACTTACTACGGAAAATGGTATTTGCGCACCGTTCATTGTAAATTGTCCGGGATTGATTCCGGCTGGTGTTAAAACCGAGACACTTACGGACTTCACTGATATGCTGCCTACCTTTGCAGAGCTTGGCGGGGCAAAGATACCTAAAGATGCAAAGCTTGACGGTGTCTCTATCGCTAAGGTAATATTGGGCAAAAAGAAGGACAGCTCCAGAAAGTGGACGCTCGCTATGGGAAGCCATGGCGGAACAGTTGACCAGGATGGCTGGGTTGTGCCGATTCATGTGTTCCGTGACCGTGTGCTTCGGGACAAGAGGTTTAAATTGTTTGTTGGTACCGACAGAAAACCAGAAGGGCTGTATGATGTTGTCAAGGACCCAGCTGAGAAAAACAATCTCGTAAATAGTAAAGATAAAGCGGCAGTAGCAGCGAAAAAGAAATTCATGGCAGTAGTTGACAAGATGCCAAAGGTTGACGCAGCTCCGAAGTATGACAAGCTCTCAGCTCAGCCCTGGGATATTAAAATTGAAGAAAAAAAATCAGAAAGAGATAGCATGAATAATTACGCATTACGAACTTGCACTAGGGCCAAAGCAATTTTATTTGTTTTGCTAGTTACTGCTGTTTGTTTGCCTGCTTTTGCTGGTGACGCAGCAAAGACTAATATTGTTTTGATCATGGCCGATGATGTTAGCCCGGATCTTTATGGATGTTACGGTAACGAGCTTGTTTCGACACCGAACATCGACAAGATGGCAAAAGAGGGTGTTATGTTCCGGACGGCATGGGCGTCTGCGATCTGTGCGCCATCGAGAGCTTTGATAACTACGGGCAGGTATGGATCAACAACGGGTGTTTATCAGAATGCGATGTGGCTAAAAGACGCTTCCAAGCGGTTATATGTTGACAACAAGAGCTTTGGCAAGATGGTCAAAGACGCAGGTTACGCCACGGCGATCGCGGGCAAATGGCATTGTGGCGCGGTTGCCCCGTATAAAGAGAGCGTTGGGTTCGATGAGTATTGCCTGTGGGAAACCACCAAGGCAGTTTCGCTTCTTGAAGGTTCCCCGAAATACAAAAATATGTACGATGGCGATGGTGAATGGCCGAGGTTTTGGCAGCCGTGCATCATAAAGAACCATAAGTTGGTCAAGACGGGGGCGAATGATTTTGGGCCGGATATTTTTACGGAGTTTATCTGTGACTTTATCGAGCGTAACAAGGATAAGCCTTTCCTTGCGTATTACCCGATGGTTGCACCGCATGGCACGCGTGAGGGTGTTTCGACGACTCCACTTCGTGGTAAGGTCGGCGAGATGGGCAAGTCTGATTCGCCCGAGGAAAACGAAGCCAGGTTCAGGGCACTTAACGAGTATATAGATGTTTGTGTTGGCAGGATCGTTAAGAAGGTCGAAAGCCTTGGTCTTCTAGATAATACGCTTATCATATTTTGTGCAGATAATGGCACAGGAGTTACTGCCAAAAACAGAGGCGTTGAACGCGGCAGCCATGTCCCATTTGTTGCCTTTGGGGCAGATGTAAAAAAACGCGGTGCGACTGATGAATTGATGGATTTTTCGGATGTCCTTCCTACTTTGGTTGATTATGCTGGCGGTGACTTTGGCGACTATAAGCCAGACGGAAAGAGCCTAAAACCGTTCCTTTCAGGCAAGACGAATAAGCATAAGCAATGGATATACAGTTGTATCGCGACCAGTCAGCTCCTCAGAACAAAAGACTATATGCTTGAGGTAGTCAACCCGATACTGGGTATGCCCAAAGGCAGATTCTATCATACCGGCAACAATCGTTTTGGCAAAGGATATGAACTTGTCAATGATGAAAAGGAGCATGCCAAGGCTCGCAAGAAATTTGATAAGATTCTCAAACAGTTCCCCCCTTTGACCAAGGACAATCCATTCTGGGAATCAAAAAGGGGCCAGGTATATTGGAAAGAGATCATGGACCCCAAGTATGCCAAGAAGCACCTGCATAATCATAGTGATTATCAATTTTACGAGGAATGATTAAAAACAATTGCGAATTTAGGAATTGAAATTATGAAAAGACGTGACTTTTTAAAAATTGCTGCTGTTTCCTGCGGGGCCTTGGCGATACCTGGAGTTGCTTCGGCTAGAAAAAAACGCTGGACCAATGTTGTCCTTATGATGGCCGACGACTTTGCTTTTGAGTGCTTGCAGTGCAACGGCGGTACTTCTTACGAGACACCTGTTCTTGACGATCTGGCGAAAAAGGGATTGCGTTTTACAAACTGTCACTCTAACCCGGTCTGCACTCCCACTCGTGTCAAGATCATGACGGGTAAACATAATTATCGCAACTACGTTCATTTTGGAACACTTGATCACAGGCAGAAAACCTTTGGTCATATCATGCAAGCTGGCGGCTACAAAACCTGTATCGCCGGCAAGTGGCAGCTCACCGGGTTTGATGCTGTCAAGGGCACAAGACCCGAGGATGCCGGCTTTGACGACTATTGTCTTTATCATGTTGACGACCCCGCTGATTCAAGGTACTGGAACCCGAGGCTTATTCAAAATGGCAAATGGCTTGAGGGCATGGAAGGTAAGTACGGCCCGGATGTGTTCAGGGACTTTGTGATGGATTTCATGGCCGACAATAAAGACAGGCCGTTCTTTGCATATTACCCTATGGCACTTACGCATGGCCCACATATCCCAACGCCGGATACGCCGGACAGAGAACCAAGTCCAAACGGAAAATATCAGCGTGATGGAAAGTACATGAAGGACATGGTCGCGTATACTGACAAGATCGTCGGGCAGATGGTTGATAAACTTGAAGAGCTTGGTATCGCCGAGAATACGCTACTGCTGTTTACAGGCGATAACGGTAACGATAAGAAGATCACTTCATATATGGGCGATCTTGCGATTCGCGGCGGCAAGGGGCAAAGTATCGAATGGGGTACGCATGTTCCGTTTATCGCCTATTGGAAGGGTACTACTCCTGTTGGTGGGGTATGCGAGGATCTGATTGATTTTTCAGACATGCTGCCTACGATAGCTGATGCCGGCCGTGTGAAGATTCCGGGTGATTTTATAACCGATGGAATAAGCTTTCTGCCGCAGCTCAAGGGCAAGCAAGGTAATGCGAAAGAATGGTTGTACTTCCATTACGAAAAGGGCAAAGGGGTCGTTACTCCCGAGTCGCGAACCGATAAAGGTGAACCGACTAGATGGGTGCGGGATAAGAAGTGGAAACTTTATAACAACGGTAACTTGTTCCACGCGATGGATGATCCATTTGAGAAGAATGCTATTAGTACCGACACATCAGAAACAAAAGCGATTCGCAAAAAGTTTCAGGCGATACTGGATAAATACCCGAAGGTCAGGCAGCTTGACCCGGAGCTTCGCGATCTTCCTGCAGAGAAGTTTTATGAGATGAAGAAGGCAAAGGAAGAAAACGAAGCACGTAAAAAATTAAAAAACGCAGGTAAAGACAAAAGTAAGAGTAAAGCCGCGAAAAAAGCTGAAAAGGCGGCAAAGAAAGCCGCTGAAAAAGCGGAATCTATTTAAGTTATTCTTGATAAGTGTTTTTTGGAGTTTATTCATGTTTAAATTTAGATTTGCACGAGTTTTAATCGCAATGATGCTTGTTGGCTTTGTTGCAGGCACTGCTGTAGCAGGTTCATGCAGCGGTTGTTCTTCTAGTTGTTCAAGTAAGGGTAACGATGGGCTGGAAGCATGGCGTGACATGAAATACGGTATGTTTATCCACTGGGGCATATACTCGGTTTGTGAAGGTATTTGGAAAGGTGAACAAATACCTAAGCTTGGTGAGCAGATCCAGCGACATGCCTCAATCCCGCAGGATGAATACGCGGCACTGGCAAAGGAGTTTAATCCGGTTAAGTTTGATGCGGATAAATACGTGCGTCTGGCAAAAAATGCCGGCATGAAATATATCATTCTTACAAGTAAGCACCATGATGGTTTTAATATGTTCCATACTAAACTATCTGATTACAACATTGTTGATGCCACACCTTATAAGAAGGATATTGTCAAGCAGCTTGCTGATGCGTGCAAACGCGGCGGGCTTAAGTTCGGTCTGTATTATTCGACTCCAGACTGGGGCTATCCCAAGTCCGTTAAACGTAATCCGGCAAATGCGTATAGCGTGTTTGAGAAAGTTAGCGATGAACATGAAGAGTATATGGCTGGTCAACTAAAGGAATTGCTGACTAATTACGGACCAATGTGCGAGCTATTCTTTGATATGGGCAATCCTACACAGGAGCAAAGTAAACGTTTTGCTGAGATAGTTAAAAGCATTCAGCCAAACTGCATGATAAACGGCAGGGTGATGAATAATCAGGGCGATTTCCTGACAATGCCTGATAATAAGATTCCAGATGAAGTTATCGAGATGGCCTGGGAAACACCGGCTACGCTCTATCATAACACAAACACAAATACCTGGGGTTACAAGTCATGGGTCATTCCTCGTGATGTTGACGAAAAGGTTAATGAGCAGATAAATCTAATGGCGAAGGTTGTCAGCCAGGGCGGAAACTATTTACTGAATGTAGGTCCGAAATCTGACGGCACTATCATCGATTATGAAATCGAAGTCCTCGAAAAAATGGGCGAGTGGATGGATACTAACGGCGAAGCGATATACAACGTCAAGCCTACCCCGTTCAGGAAGCTTGATTTTGGATATTGCACCACAAAAGGATCTATGTTATATTTGTTTATCCAGAAGTGGCCGGTTGATGGCAAGTTGTTGGTCCCTGGATTGCGAAGTGATGTCAAAAAGGCTTACTTTTTGAAAGGAAATTCCAAAGTCAAAGCAAAGCAAAAAAAAGGCGGTGTTCTTTATACGGGTCGGCAAAAAAGCTGTTGATGAACGGTTGACCGTTGTTGCTCTGGAAATCGACGGGGAAGTTGAGGTCGTTAATCCTTATATTGCTCAGACCAGTGATGGAAGCTTTGAACTTAATAACGCTAACGCGTTTGCTCATGGTGTGTATACAGCCAAGAGCTACAAGTCTCTTTATCGTAACATTTGGAAGAGCTGGGATGTAATGATTGAAAAAGCCAGTAAGTATAAAGCGACCATTGATTATAAGGTTGGCAAAGGTGATGCAGATCTGGAGTTTTCTATCGCCGGACAAACCGTTGCTGTAGACTTCAGCGATAAGGATACGTCAGGCACGTTTGCTATCGGTGAATTTGATTTAGCCATCGGACGGCAGACTTTGAATTTAAAACCGGCTGATGCTGACAAACTTGAATCACTTGGTATCGCTGTTGAGAAGATCGTATTGGCCCCAGCCAAGTAATGCCGTTAGTGATTTTTTGTTTTAGTAAGGTTTGTATGCTCTTGTAAAGTTTTACGGTTCATTTTAATAAGGCTTAATTATTGTGAGTAAAAACCAGAGACTGTCAGTTATCCTATTTGCACTGCAACTTTGCACTGTTGCAGTGGCCAGAAACTATTATGTTTCTCTTGAAGGAGATGACAGTGCTTCCGGCAATAAGAAGCATCCATTTAGAACACTCCAGAAAGCAACGGAGGTTCTTGCTCCTGGTGATGTTTGCTGTATACGCAAGGGCCGCTATACAGAAAACGTTATGTTAAATGGGCTTAAAGGTAAGGCGGAAGAGAAAATTGTTTTCAAATCTTATAAGGGGGAAGAAGTCATTTTCGACGGGTCCGATGTTCTTGACGTTAAATGGCAAAGGTACCGCGACGGTATCTATAAAGCCAAACTTTCCGAAGATATTTGGCAGCTTTTTGTTGACGGCAAAAGCATGTCTTCTGCACGCTGGCCAAACGGCAACTGGGATGACGGTTCTGTCTGGGACAAGACAAAATCTATGATGTGGCCTGAAAAAGGCAGGAGCGAGTTTGGGCATCAGTATAATATCGAGCTCAAGGATTTCGATTTCAGTCTTGAAAATGGCGGAATAGTTATTGTTAATTCGGGATCATTTAGAACATACAAATCATTCGTTACCGAACATAAGGCTGGCAGCGATAATTTTAAATTTGATACAAGTACAGCAAAGCAGCACCATGGCACGTATCCCGCTTACAAGCATGGTTATTTTCTTGAGGGAAAACTAGGACTGCTTGATGTTGAAGGTGAATGGTTTTACGAGCCGAAAGAAAAAATGCTCTATCTCTGGCCGCCTGATGGCAAGAAGCCGCAAGACCTGAAGATCAAAGGCAAACGTCGATCCTATGCATTTGACGGCACTAATTGCTCTTATGTTAAAATTATTGGGATTGACTTATTTGCCACTACATTTAGATTTGATGGATGCGATAATATAACTGTCGTAAATTGCAATCTTTTGTATCCTAGTTATAGTAAACGAATGCTCCGTGATATCAGCCCTATGGATGTTACGAAGATGGTGATGGATGAAGAGTTTGACATGGCCTACAATACTATACGCGATTGCGTAATCGAGTATGCTGACGGGCCTGCGATAGAGATGAATGGCTGCGAGAACGTCATAGAGAATAACTATATTCATAGCATTGACTACAGCTGTACTTATGCAGGGGGGTGGACACTGAAGATGGTCGATGCCCCGAGACTTGTCTTACGCAGAAATACAATTCATACAACAGGTGCCAGCGAAATGTTCAAGGCTGGTGTTCGTAACCTTATTCAGCTCAACGATATTTCTCGGACGGGTTATTTGCAGAATGACGGAGCCCTTATCCAGATAAGCGTTAAGCAGCAGGACAGATCCGAGACCTCTTTTAACTGGGTTCATGATAGTGTGAAAATTGGTCTTCGTTTCGATAATTCCAATGTCCCAGGTTCGCCATGGGGCGAAAGTGCACGAGCTCATCACAACGTTGCCTGGGCTGTAGACAGGACATTCTTTAAAGGCGATAAGCACTATATTTACAATAATCTTACTTTTGATTGCCAGCGAAACGATCTGATCCCATCCAGTGACGTTGAAACCAATGGCAGAAATTTTGAAACGGTTACACGGAATAATATTGCAGGTAATTTATCCGGTCACAGGACAAAGCCCGGCAAGGACTATCCCGTCCCGGGCGTTGTTGATCATAACTGGGCGGCAAACTTCAAAGGCAGGGGTATTCGCACACAGCTTCGCGATCCGGACAATCTGGATTTTCGCCCAAAAGCAAAGTCAGAACTTGTTGATGCCGGGGCTTCTATTAAGGTTTACGAGGGGGGCTATATGGGCAAGTCCCTAGACATTGGCCCGTATGAGTATGGCGATGCGAAATATTGGATACCTGGCAGGAAGGTTTCTAAGGCTTCTGTCGCAATTCCCCCTAATGGAACAGAGACGGCAAAAGCAGATGCCGATCTGATGTGGCTTGGCGCTTATAAGGCTACATCGCATGATATTTATTTTGCAACTGATGAGCAGGCGGTCACGGATGCTATGAAAGAATCTCCCGAGTTCAAGGGCAGCACTGAAGGTAATATTAATATTTTTAACCCTGGCAAGCTTAAGCCAGGCAAAAAGTATTATTGGCGAATTGATGCCGTAGTTCACGGCAAGGTCGTCAAAGGTGATGTTTGGTCATTTACGGTTAATGGGAATTCTAAGTAACTACAAAATCAATCGGTTTAGATATTACAGTCAATCAGGGATTAAAGGAATGTCGATCTACGAAAAGAGAGTGTTTATGAAAGTCATAAAAGTTACTGCTTTTGTATTGATCGCAGCCTTGGTTTTCACTGGTTGCAAAGTGAGGCATATCGAAACAGATGCCTCAGAGGTAAGCCGCTTTTACGTTTCTCCAGATATTAGTTTTTCCGGCGACGGCAGCGAAGACACCCCGTTTGCGACCATTACAGAGGCACGTGATGCTGTAAGAGGGTTGATCGCCGAGGGGCTAAAAGGCGATGTAGAGGTCGTCTTAGCTGGCGGAACATACATTATTGATGAAACATTGCGTTTTGGTCTTGAAGATTCAGCTGGTGATGAATTTACGGTTACTTACAAGGCCGCTTTCGGGCAGGAGCCGATCATTAGTTCGGCAGCGAAAATTTCCGGCTGGAAGAAACTTACTCAATTTCCCGCAGGCCTTGCCAATGCTGCAAAGGGAAATGTCTGGGTCGCTGATGTTCCCGAGACAAAAGGCGGTAACTGGCGATTCCATGTTCTCTATGACGGCGAGCAAACTTTACCAAGAGCACGCTCAAAAGGATTTGTACCGACAGGTATTTGCCCTGAACCGTTCCTTGCAACACGATGGACTGAAAAGGACACACTCGAATTTCCCGGTGATGTAATAAAAGATTGGGAAAATCTTGAGGATATTGAGATTTTGATCAGGCCTACTCATCAATGGCTGGTCAACTATCTGACGCTTGCTTCTGTCAATGAGAAAAGACATATAGCCAGAACGACAGTCGAGGGCACTTACCGCTTATGCGAAGTAGTCGTCAATGATTTGACGGAATCGTGCTGGGTAGAGAATGTAATCGACTATCTGGATGAGCCGGGCGAATGGGTCCTCAATACTCAGGAAGGCAAAGTATACTATTGGCCTGCCGATGGTGTTATTGGGAACGATATCGTTGCTCCGAAGCTTCGGGAGTTATTGCTTGTAGAAGGTGAAAATGTCGAGACGGTCGAGGGAGATATTCCCGTTAGCGGTTTGATCTTTGAGGGGCTTATCTTTACATGCGGTGATAGGGACGTGTGGACTAGTCAAGACAGGGGTATCCAGCATGATTGGGATATGTTTGACAAAGATAACGCTGTTGTTCGGCTAAGAGGTGCAAGAGATTGTGCTATAAAAGATTGTGTAATACGAAACGCAGCAGGCGGTGGGATTCGTGTAGATCTTTATGGGCAGAATATCGAGATCAGCGGTAATGAGATTTTCAATATTGGCGGTACGGCGATCCTGCTTTGCGGGTATGGGCCCGGCAATAAGGATGTTAACAAAGGGCATCTCGTCCAAGATAATCATATTCATGATATTTCGCAGTTTTATTTGCATGGCCCGGCGTTTTTTATATGGCAAAGCGGAGATAATAAGATACTGAACAACTACGTCCACGACATTCCCTATGACGCAGTTGTTTTGAGCGGGGTGAGACCGCGTTTCTTTGGCGTCATGGACCCGATCAAGTGGAAGGGCTATAAGATACCGAGAAATATTCGCGAAAACATGCCCCTTATTCGCTGGGATGAAGTTGGTGAGCCAAAGACAGCTGTGGAGGCATTAAAATTTGCTCATTCTAAAAACAATCTCATTCAGGACAACGAGTTTCATAATGTTATGGAAGAGCTTGGTGATGGAAACGCGATATACTTTTCGTGTGCCGGTGACGATAATATTGCTCGTCGTAACCTAATTTATAAAACGCTTAAAGCATCTAATGAAATTCGTTTTGATGATGATCAGGAACACTCAACCATTACCGAAAATATTATATTTGGTCGCGGAATAAAAATTAAGCACACAAATTATACGACCAATAATATTATTATTGGCGGCGGGGTAGCTATTCGCCCCGAAACCGCTGTCGGCTCGAAGGTTGGGCGGAATATTATGTATGGCAAGGGCGGCGATGTGTTCTTTTACAATACGAATGTTCATGACATTATTTTGAAAAGCGCCAAAGACCTTAAGCCTTTACTAAAGCTTGCCAGGCCCGATTATAACTTGTTTTACTCGGATAATGTTAGAGCAGGCGAAGAATTCGTCAGCATGGTTAAGACGCTTGGGCACGAGGAAAACGGTTTGTTTGCAGACCCGATGTTCGTTGATCTGGAAAATGGCGACTTGCGATTTAAGCAAGGTTCACCTGCTAATACACTTGGAATCAAGGAGATCGATGTTTCTAAGATCGGATTGCTTGACGAACCGTCATTTGAGCGTTTGCGGAAAGAAGGCTTTGCCGAAACAATAGGGATCGACGCTTTGGGAAGTTTGACTGATTAGCTGTTAATCAAATGAGTGTAATTTGATTTCGAAGAAGATAAAGTTTTAGGGACTTAAGCAAGGAAAAGCAATGAAGATTCATTTATTGGACATGATAGTGATAGCTTCATACTTTGCAGGCATAATTTGCCTGGGGCTGTGGATATCACGAAGGCAGGCAAAAGGTGGAAAGGAATTCTTCCTCGCAGGCCGTTCTATGAAGTGGCCCATGATCGGTGCGTCACTTTTTGCTACGAACATCTCCAGCCAGCAGTTCGTCGGTCAAGCTGGCCTGGCTTTTACGGTAGGTATCATCGCCGGAGGCTTTCAGATGGTTGGTGCGATGTGTTTTATGTTCCTGGCCATTTTCTTTATACAGACTTATATGGGTATGAATCTTACTACTTCACCGGAGTTTTTTGAAAAACGTTTCAGCCCAGGCTGCCGCACCATTGTTTCATTCATTAACCTGATGATGGTAGTTCTTGCCAATCTAGCCGCTTCGCTATACGCAGGCGCAATGGTTCTTACGCATTTGCTCGGCTGGGATGTCAGCCAGCATTCAAACGAACTCTTTTGGACAGCCGTAATCCTTATGGGTGCAGCAGCAGGGACATATACTCTGCTTGGCGGCCTAAAAGCCGTGATGATCTGCAACTTCATCGAGATGTGCGTCCTCGTTATGGGCGGCGTTTTGCTGCTTGTATTCGGTGTAATGAAAGTCGGGAGCATCTCCGAGGCACTAGCATTTACATCTGTCGAAACCGGAAGAAGCATGTGGGATCTTGTCCAGCCATGGGACCATGATTTCGGATGGTTGCCGATGATCACTGGAACATTCGTTCTGGGCGTTCACGGCCACTGCACCAACCAGGACTATGTCCAGCGTGCCCTTGCTGCAAATGATCTTTACAATGCCAAGATGGGCGCGATCTTCGGCGGGTTCCTTAAGGTTCTCGCCTTGTTCATCATCGCAACTCCGGGTGTCATCGCCGCCAAACTGGTGACAATGGGCACTCTCGTTGTCCCGCAGGGCGATTCGGCATACGTCGCTCTTTTGACGGACGTAATGCCTAAGGGACTTATGGGTGTCTGCCTTGCCGGATTGCTCGCAGCTATCATGTCCAGCGTAGATTCGGGGCTGTGTTCATGCGGCTCGCTGATCAACTATGACTTTTTCGCTAAGATAAAAAAGAACGCCAGCGACAAAGCTCTCCTGCGTAGTGGCCGAATAATCATGTTTACACTGCTGGTTTTGTGCATAATAGTTGCACCGTCGATTCGTCATTTTAAGGGTCTTTTCGATTATCTGCTTTATATCTGGGCACTTTTGGCTCCGCCAGTGTTTATCTGCGTAATATTTGGCCTGGGCTATAAGAAGGCCAATGCCCGAGCCGCATTCCTGACACTTATGGTTGGGCTGTTCCTCGGCTTTGCCGCTTTTATATTCCTTAGATTCCCGCAAATGGAGTCTTTGCGACAGAGCGTTCATCCATACTTTAACAATAAGCTTAACCTGGGATTTGTTAATACGATCATCTGTGCGGTCGTGATGCTGCTTGGCTGCAAATTCGTTAAGCATACAAAAGAGGATGAAGAAAAGGCCGAGTACGTTCGCCAGTCTCGCGATGTGATGCCAATGAGTAAATCACAAAAAATCAAATACCGCCTGTTCTTATCTACGCTGCTGATAATCTGGTTTGCGGTTCTGTTCTTCTTCTCGCCAATTGGAATTGGAAAGAATACGTCCAACCAGGAGCTGCAGAGCGATGATATTTCTGCTGTTGTAACTGAATAGTAAAAATGAAAACAAAAGCCCGAAACGAAATTACCGGGATTATTAAAGGTTAACGTTATGTAATTTTTTTTAGGAAATTGTAAATGAAATACCAGAAATTTAATTTCACTAAACTGATCCTTTTGTTAACAGTATCAATCTCTCTCTTTGCCAGCAGTTATACTCATGCTGCAGGAAAGACAAACAAGTATCCAACGTATGAAGCATCCTGGGATTCGCTAAACCAGCATGAGACGCCCGAATGGCTTCTTGATGCGAAATTTGGTATCTATGGACACTGGGGTATCTATTCGATACCGGCTTTTAAGACTGAGTGGTACGGCCGATTGATGTATGATAAACAGACTCGCGGGGAGGAAGTTTTTAATCATCATATCGAAAAATATGGCAAACAGTCGGAGTTTGGGTATAAAGATTTCATTCCAATGTTCAAAGCCGAAAAGTACAATCCGGACGAGTGGGCCGAACTTATCACATCTTCCGGTGCTAAATATGCAGGTATTACTGTTGTCCATCACGATGGTTACTGTCTCTGGGACAGTGAATTTACCCGCTGGGATTCGATGGATACCGGCCCTAAACGAGATATATATGGCGAATTGGTATCTTCTCTGCGTAAGGCTGACTCCGATTTTAAAATCCTTACTTGCTTCCACCACTTCCGCACCTATGGCTGGTTCAATACTAAGGACAAGGAACTCCTCGAACAGGGCCGCAAGGAAGGCTGGGATATCTTCGACCCTGAGTACGCTGACTTATATTGGAACCCAGAGCTTATGTCTAAGCAGAAATTTCTTACTCAATGGACCAGCAAGATCAAAGAGGTTATTGATAATTATCAGCCTGACGTGATTTGGTTTGATGGCGGAGGATTCAGCAAGGGCGAAAATGAAGCACCTACGCTTGATGTGCTTTCGTATTTCTATAATACTCAGAATAAAAAAGGTTCTGAGGTGTTAGTGGTTAATAAGAAATCAAATTTCCATCCCGACTTTGGTCTGAAGAATTTTGAGAAGGGCGGCAACCGTCCTCCAAAAGTCGATTTCGATTGGGCTGATGACTTGAATGTCGCAACTCGCGGATGGTGCTACACCTATAATATTAACTATCGCACAGCAAATCAGATTGTCGATGGATTTGTTGATCGCGTAAGCCGTGGCGGAGCATTGATGCTTTCAATCTCTCCAAAAGGCGATGGTTCCATTCCAGATGAGCAGCAGCATATACTCCGGGAAATGGGTAAATGGTTAAAGCAAAATGGCGAAGGCATTTACGGTACTCGCAGATGGAAGATCGAAACAGAAGGACCGGTTGAAAAGTTCCTTGATGATACTGGCGCAAAGATCATGTGGGACTTTAAGGGCAAAGGGGATTCTGGTGACATTCGCTTTACAAAGAAGGGCAACGATCTATTCGCTTTCGCACTGGACTGGCCAAAAGATTCCAAGCTGATAATTAAATCACTCAATACCAATGAAGTCATAAGCTCAAAAAATGAGATTAGTAAAATTGCAATGCTGGATACCAAGAAGAAACTGAAGTGGTCGCGTGATGAAAATGGATTAACGGTTGTACTGCCAAAGCAAAAGCACTGTGACTATGCCGTTGGAATAAAAATACAAGTAAAAGGTAAATTAGCTGAATAATTCGGTTGAAATCTTTTAGTAAAGAAAGCTAAAAATGATAAAAAGCAATCTCTCAAGACGTAACTTTATAAAAATGACATGCTTGACAGCTGCAGCTTCGACGTTGTCTGTTTCGGCAATGGCGAAAGGTGCCAAAAAGCCTAATGTTATATTTATCTACACTGATGACCAGCGGCCCGATACCATCGGTGCACTTGGCAATGATAAGATTATGACCCCGAACATTGACAAGCTTTATAAGCGTGGATTTGCTTTTACAAGTGCATACTGCATGGGTTCTAATTCCGGGGCTGTCTGTATGCCGAGCAGAACAATGGCACTTTCGGGTAGATCTGTATTTGACATCAAGCAGTATCGAAAGGGTGAATTGGCGGATCAGGACAACCCGGATATTCGCACATGGCCGGCAGCTATGAATGCTTCAGGCTATGCTACAATGCGAACTGGTAAGTCGGGCAATCATCCGGTGTCTATCACACATCAGTTTGATCAGGATATTGATATTCGCAGGCGTGAAGATTGCACCGAAGAACATGCCGATAATGCCATCAAGTTTATCGAAGACAATTCCGGAAAGAAACCGTTCTTCCTTTACTTAGCGACAGCTACGCCGCATGACCCTCAGCCTGCGCCTGAGAAATATTACGCAATGTATGACCCTGATGATATGCCGTTGTCGCCAAACTTTTTACCGCTGCACCCGTTCGACAATGGTGAGATGATAGTTCGTGATGAGAAAATGCTTCCTCACCCGCGTACGAAAAAAGATGTCCGCCAAAAGATCGCAAACTACTATGCTTCAATTACTTATACCGACGACCAGATTGGGCGTATCATGGATGCTCTTGAAGAGGCAGGGCAGATGGATAACACTATTATCGTATTTGCTTCTGACAACGGACTTTCGTTGGGTGATCACGGCTTGCTCGGTAAACAGAATCTTTATGAAAACGGCGGAATGCATGTGCCGTTGTGCTTTGTGGGGCCGGGTATACCCGCAGGTAAAAGTGATGCAATGGTATATCTCTTTGATATCTATCCGACTGTATGTCAGCTGGCTGGATTGCATGCTCCTAAAAAACTGGACGGCCAAAGCCTGGTGCCTGTCATTACTGGCAAAAGACAAGAGGCACGCGATGCGATCTTCTGTATTTACAAAGATGTTCAGCGATCAGTGCGGACAGACCGTTGGAAGCTGATACGATATCCGCAGGTCGACATGACACAGCTCTTCGATCTCCAGAAGGATCCGTTTGAAATGAACAACCTTGTAGGAAATCGGAAGTATTCGAAAAAAGTCGATGAAATGCTCTCTTTGTTAAAGGCTCAACAGAAAAAGTTTAACGATGTTTTGCCTTTGACGGTTGAAGATCCGAAATCGGCGGAGATAACGGCTGATCAGGTGAATGCTCGAATACAAGAAGAACCTAAAAAACTCAAGAAGGAAAAGAAGAAGAAAAACAAAAAGAAATAGCCTAAGCAGTTGAAATTACAGACAATCATGATCGTAAGTGTGTTGGAAGTTTACCGTTTTTTACCGTTTCTTTACCATTTACGAATTATTTGTGTACCATTTTGGACTATTCATTGACCGTTTTTGGTTATTATTTTTTTCAAATATCTGCGTTTAAAGCCTTTAAATGGCATGTGGGTTTTATGCGAAAATGGGTAATTATTTTGTGTTTGTAAGATGCTTAAGTCGTTTATATGTAAGAGATTAAAAAAAAAGTGTTTGTTTACGAATAGCAAAAAAGTGTCATCGTATTTTATTCGATTTTGATTATTATTCAGCCAATGTTTCATTTCGTTCAGTTTGATGATCGAGTGGTTATCATTGAACTTCGTAAATGTGTGATATGATGCTGGAATTTCAATTTTGCGCAAAAAGGCGAAAGATAATCACCTTAATGGCTTTTCTGGTATCGGATAGTAGCTATAATATATTAGTATTGTATTATAGCCTTTCAGGCGTTAAAATATCAAAACCACAACATCTTTGACCTGATTGGCTTTGATGCCATTTTTATCGATCTCGTTACTTTTTGCACGATTGCCGTGCAATACAATTTGTAAGGAACATTGGGACTGTGATGAAAAGCAATAATTACTTCAAAGTAAGCTTAGTGTTTTTATTGGTGTTGGTGCTTATTTCGTCAATCTCTCTAGCTGGTCAATTGCAATTTGAGCCTACCGATGACACTTATATTCCCTCTGGCAGTACAACTCCTCAAGGTGACATTGACTACTTAAATGTCAAAGGCGATACCTATAGCTTGCTTAAGTTTCAGGTTTCAGGGATCAATGGCGATAATGTCGAATCTGTGGTTCTTCGTCTCAGGACCGCGGGACATTGTCCGCTTGGAACTACTGTTCATAGTGTTGCAAGTAATTCCTGGATAGAAGAATCTGCTATTGACGGCACCGCCCCGACACCGGGCACTGCACTTAGAACGCTTGGTTCCCTTGAAAGTGATACATGGTATGATTTTGATATAACCGGTTCTATAACAGCCGATGGAATATTTAGTTTTGCTTTGACAGATATTTCTATGGATAAAGCACGCTGGCGATCAAAAGAGGATTCTGACGGTATTCCGGAACTGATAATAATAACAGGCGGCAGTTCAGGTTCAAATATTTCGCCGAACGTTTACGCCGGCCCTGATCAAGCATCAGATATCAATACAAACAGCGGTCGAGTTCAGCTTGCAGGCAGTGCCGATGACGGCGGGGACGGACCCGGGCCTCTTGTAGTTACATGGTCGAAATTAAGCGGACCAGGAAACGTAAATTTCAGCAGCACATCCATAGTTAATCCAACGGCAGAATTTTCCGCAGCAGGAATCTATGAACTTCAGCTTTTGGCCGATGACAGCAGCAATAGTCCAACTGCAACTAATACAGATACTATTGAAATTGAAGTGCTCGACGCATTGGTTGAAGGCTACTTTGTAGCTTTGGGCGGCAGTGACAGTAATAATGGGACATATTCGCAGCCGTGGGCTACTATCCAGCATGCGGTAGACTCGGCGGTTGCCGGTGATATAATCAATGTTCGCGGCGGTAAGTATCATCAATCAGTAACGATTAACAATTTGGATGGGACATCAGATGACCCGATTACCATTAGATGTTATTTGAATGAGGAAGTAATTATTGCCGGTACAATGCCGGTAACTTCCCAGTGGTCTGTCTATAGCGGTAATGTCTACAAGACAACTGTTTCGCAGGATATCTGGCAGCTGTTTGTTGACGATAAAAGTATGATCATTGCGAGATGGCCTAATATTACTAAGAACTGGGACGAGCCGGACGATACGTCAGGGCATAATCCAACCCCGGGGAGCTTCTGGGACCAGGAAACTACTTGGGGACATCTCGATACTGCAAGTACCTGGGGGCATTTATATAACAAAGAAAACAATAACTCCCTTTCCAGTGAAGGCAAAAGCTTTCAGGGCGGGGTACTCAATATTTTCAGGTGCCTTGTTACTGGTAATGACATTGTAAGAGAGACGATCACATCGCACTTAGCCGGTCAGAGTCATTTTACGCATACAACCAATTCGTATCCGGCGGACTCTCCGGTGAAAAAGCCTATCGATGACGGGCGATACTACATTGAGGGTGATCTTGATTGTCTTGACAGTCCGGGTGAATGGTTCTATGACAAAAATTCCGATCTGCTTTATGTCTGGTTCTTTGACAGCTCAACGCCTGACGGCCATTTCATTGAGGCGAGAAATACAGATACTGTTCTAGCCCTTGATAATTGTCAATACGTTAATTTCTCTGGAATCACTCTTTTTGGCGGAGCATTTCATCTTACCGGCACAAAGGATGTTAATTTTGACGAATGCAAATTTCTCTATCCAAGCTTGACAAAAACAGTTCTTGGCGAAACAGGTATTAATCAGGTCATGAACGCAACAGACAGTGCCGTTTACCCTGCGAACCTTAGCTGGACGAATTGCGAATTTGCTTTTTCTGAAGGGCGTGCATTGGCTTTGCGGACAAGCGGCAATTTAATCGAGAATAACTATTTCCATAACTCCGGCTGGGGACCAACGACGTTTGGAGTTGTCTCTGACAAGAAGGGTTCTGATACAACCTATCGCCGCAATACGTTCCACACTATAGGCCGAAGTAATGCGACTAAAAACGGTGCTAACTGCCTGCTTGAGTATAACCGTTCGTATAATTTCATGTTCAAAGGTGACAGCTCTGGCCATCAGATGCCGTCGGGAACTCAAGACTCAACTGTCTGTCGTTATAACTGGGTTTACAACGCTTATAACCGTAACGGTTTTCGTTTTGATGGCGACCCGGGCGGTACCAATGGAGTGATTCATCACTGCGTTTCGATGCGGAATAACAGGGGTTTCCGTCTCAAGGGTGACCAGCACCAGATATACAATCTTGTTGGGCTTTATAATGGGCCTAAAGATGACTGCAATGTTGCACTGCAAAAATATTACGATGAGTTCGGCAACCAGGCGGGTAATATTAATTCGATTGTCAGAAATATTGCCGCATATTTCATCAATCCATGGCCAATACCGACGATCGATCAGGATAGTATTTGGTATGGGATCGGTGAAGGTAAGACTTTAGAGAGTCAGCTGCGGGACCCTGACAATCTGGATTTCCGACCAAAAGCAGGGTCTGATCTTGTAAATACCGGGACGCATGTGCCTGGTTTTACCGATGGTTATATTAGTTATGCACCGGATATTGGAGCGTACGAGTACGGCGATACGAACTACTGGATCCCGGGTTGCAAATTCAAGGACGCAAGTTGTCCTATCCCGCCGGATGGTACTATCACTGCGAAAGTCTCAGCTGATCTGATGTGGCTTGAAGGTAGAGATGCCGTTTCCCACAGAGTATTTTTTGGGCCCGATCCGGGGGATCTTACTGACTATGGTACGCAAGCAAATAATATTTTCAACCCGGGTTCGCTATGGTCGAATACCTATTATTACTGGAGAGTCGATACGATTACTGCTAATGTGACTATAAGGGGCCAGCTGTGGTCATTCTATACTGGCAGTTCCGGGACGCCGCCGCCTGCGAATCGGCCACCATACTTTGATACTACAGTGATTCACGAGCCAGGGGCTGTTGCAGGTATTGAATTTGCCGATACTATTGGCGATCAGGGTTTTGACCTTGATGGTGATCCGATTACGTTTTCAATAGATGCAGGTCCTGCCTGGCTGACTATGGCTGCTGACGGGACGACATCTGGAACGCCCATGCCGGGGCATGTTGGCGAAAATATGTGGACAATACGCGTAACGGATGATCAGGGAGCGTATGATGTGGCTGATATGAGTATCACTGTTGAAGCTGGCGTGTTCGGTGATGCCGACATAAATAACAATGGCAGGGTGGACATGCATGATCTTAGAGTTGTTTCAAAATACTGGCAGGCTGATTGCGGGGAACCGTTATGGTGCGAAGGTGCGGATCTGAATTTTAGCGGAAAGGTTACAGTGTTTGATCTACAGTATTTGGCGTCAAAGTGGCTTGAGTAATTTTGCATTAAATGCCATAATTGTTTCTATACTTAAAACGGAGCTTGGGTACTATGAAAAGAGTTGCTGTATTTGTGGTTTTAATTGTTGGTTCGTTGCAGGCGGGGAATTACTACGTCTCAACCAATGGCGACGATAGCAGAAATGGCGCGATAAACAAACCGTGGAGGACTATTCAGCATGCGGTAAACACGGTTGGGGCTGGGGATACGGTCTATGTTCGCGGCGGGACATACCACGAAGAGATCAAGGCAGCTAATCTCCATGGCAACAATGGCGACGAGATAACAATTACAAATTATAACAACGAGGAGGTTGTAATTGACGGGTCGCAGTCACTGGCTGATCTTGGCGGGGGAACATGGACGCAGGAGGCTGATACAAATATATACAAAACGACGATCAACAAAGATGTCTGGCAACTTTGGGTTGATGGACGGATGGCTGTTGTTGCTCGCTGGCCGAATGTTACCGTTGGTCATCCATGCGACGATATCCAGTTCAAGGCTGACGGCTATACGCCGGTCCAAGGGAGCTGGTGGGATATATGGGGGACATGGGGGCATATGAACAATTCCTGGAATGCAACCGGTGACCTGATAAACGATACGCTTTATCATGACATGGCTGCTGAGAATGTTAGTTTTGCTGGTGGATCAATCGTGCTTAACTTTCATTCTGAATCTCAGTTTGCCCGGCCAATTATTTCGCATACCGCAGGGACCAGCAATTTGACATATACGCCTGTTCAAAATCCGCACGACAAGGGGCAGGGGCATTTTCTTATTGAAGCGGATTCGGCTTTGGATATGCCGGGCGAATGGTATTATAATAAAGATACCGGCGAGGTTCGGCTTTGGTGCGAAGACGGGCAGAGTCCGCAGGGACGTGACGTTCGTGGAAAGACGATTTCCTATGCGTTTGATATTGACGATGCAAGTTATCTAACTATTAAGGGAATCGACTTCTTTGGATGTGCGTTGAATTTCCCCAAGGGCAGCCACGTTACTGTCGAAGATTGCAATTTTTCATACCCTACATGGTATCGGCGAATGCTGGGCGAATATGGATATCAGGGTGAGCCGACAGAAGCGGCTACTCAGCCGCCGGAGACGGGGTCATTCTTTTTTCAAGGGTTATCGGGCAGCACTTATTACAACATTGCCAACTGCAAATTTGAATACAGTGACGGCATGGTATATATGAAGACAGGCTTCGGTAACGAAGTGGATAACTGCTCGTTCCATCACTTCAGTTTTACCGGCATGTCGCAGATGATCCTGATGGCTAACAGTAACAAGGAAAGCGTTGTTAAACGGAGCACCTTCCATACCAACGGATCAAAGGTGATGGTTAAGCATACAGCATGTGATATTGAGTGGTGTAATTTTATGTATTTCGGTTATTTCCAAATGGATGGAACGGCTATGCAGTGTGCCGGTGGTGACGGTCCAGGCGGCGGCAGTGATGGAACTGTGCGTCATCACAATTGGCATCATCAAGCATATAAGACCGGCTGCCGCTGGGATGGCGACGAAGGGGTAAATGGCAGTGACCATCACTTTGTTTCATGGAACACTCCATCTTCTATGAATATCAAAGGCGATTACCACAAAGTTATAAACAATACGTCTGTGGCTTTGCACGACCCGCTCGAGCCGGGGATCAAAATGACAGATGCAAATCCATTAACTGATCCGAAAAATCAGAATAGCGATGTGTATAACAATCTCGCAGACGGAATATCTTCGGATACACATTCATACGTACAGCTTACTGGTAACAATAGTAGTAATTGGAACGGGTTTGTTGACTCTACTGGAGCTAACGACAGGGCAGCAGATCGCATTCGTGATGCGGTAAATTGGGATTTTCGTCCGACAGCAACCAGCGGTCTGGTCGATGCCGGGGTAGTTTATTCACCGATAACAGATGGATATATTGGCTCGGCACCGGATATCGGGGCTTATGAATATGGTGATACTAATTACTGGATCCCGGGGCGTAAGGATGATAAGGCAAGCACTCCTATCCCGCTCAATGGTTCGCTGAATGCAAAGCCGGATTGTGACCTGATGTGGCTGGAGGGCAAAGACGCAGATTCGCATGATGTCTACTTCGGGAAAGCATCGGGCAGCCTGGAGTTTAAAGGCAATCAGACTAATAATATTTTTGATCCCAATGCAAACGGTCTTACCGAAGGGCAGATGTATTTCTGGCGTATCGATACAGTTACTTCCAACGGGACAATCACAGGTGATGAATGGTCGTTTACCGCACAGCAGCCGTTGGATACTTTTTATGTTGATATCTATCCTGTTGCCGATACGTATACCAGAAACGATAATCCGGATTCTAACTATGGTACCGAGACAAAACTTTCCATTACTACGCACGAAGACGGTAATGAGCGTGAGGGTTATATCAAGTTTAACGTTAGTGTGCCAGGCCCGATCGTTAGTGCAAATCTTAACCTGTATGCGACCGGTGCTTCAACTAGCGGTAATGTACAGGTTTATTCGATGAGCGATACATCATGGAATGAACTGACTTTGACGTATAATAATGCTCCGTCGATTGACGGTGTACTGCTCGATCAGCAGGATATTTACAGTCTTTCTTATAGAGGATTTAATGTATTAAATGCGGTTAGCGGTAATGGCCTGGTTTCGTTGGGTATTGACAGGTCGCTTACAACCTCCTACCGTGGTATCAGTTCCAGAGAAAATGAAAATCCACCATATCTTACGCTGGCCTATACTTCTTCTGGTGGTGATGACCCAATACCCGATCCGCCGGCAAATCTTAGTGCCGTAGGCAGTGCCGGGCAGATATCGCTTGACTGGGATGACAATACCGAGACAGATATTCAGGGTTACCAGGTTCTGCGACGTCAGAATCCCGACGACAACTTCGTGCAGCTTCATCCGGGACTGATCACTGCTTCTGAGTATGTTGACACTACTATGCTTTACGACCTGCTTTATGAGTATATAGTAAAGGCTGTCGATGTCGCAGATCAATTTTCTTACCAGTCTGATATTGCTGTAGCAACGGCATCTGAACCAGTAGCTTACGGCAGCGCCGACATCAATGGTGACGGTGATGTTAATCTTGAAGACCTTGAAGTGGTTTCAAGGAACTGGGAAAAAACCTGCGTTGCACAATCATGGTGCGAAGGTGCTGATCTTGACTACAGTGGGAAAGTTGAGTTGGCAGATTTGCAAAGATTCGCAACTAGTTGGCTTGAATAGATCAATTAATAAATGGTTTATGAAACGGTGAATTCATGAAAAATATAATCAGCATGTTTGTTTTATCTATGGTCTTATCCGGCTCTTTTGTAAACGCTGCTAATTATTACGTTTCCAGAAGCGGCGATGATACGAAGAATGGAACATCCAGTAAACCATGGAGGACTATTCAGCATGCTATTGATTCGGTTAGTTCTGGTGATACGGTGTATATTCGCGGGGGTAAATATCATGAGGCTGTGACAAAAAGCAGTCTTAAGGGTACAAGCAGTAATCCGATCACTTTTACCAATTACAATGACGAAGAAGTTATTATAGCAGGAACCATGCAGATTGATGATGCAGGTTGGTCTCTCTATTCAGGTAATATTTATCGAAAGGTGCTCACAGAAGATATTTGGCAGCTATTTGTTGACGATGATATGATGACTGTTGCTCGCTGGCCTAATGTCGGGCAGGACTGGCATGTGCCGGATACATCGAGCGGTTTTGACCCAACACCTGGTAGCTACTGGGATATGGATTCGACTCAGGGACGCCTTGCTGATAACTCGACATGGGGGCATTTCTATAATGATGAAAGGTATGAGTCACTTGTTGATTTAAATATAAGCGTAGAGGGAGCTATGCTCGTTGGTTACCGGTGTCTGGTAAGCGGGAACGATGTCTTTACTGAGCAGATTACCTCTCATGTCGCTGGCTCTGATAATTTTACGCATACTACTGTTAATTTTCCAGTGGGGTCGACAGTTTCACAAGCGGCATCTGGGGCACGTTATTATATTGAAGCCGATTTGGGCCTGCTTGACGCTCCGGGTGAGTGGTTCTATGATAAAGATACAAAAGAGTTATACGTATGGTTCAAAGATTCAGGTTCTCCGGCGGGCAAGGACATTGAGGGCAAAAATAAAAACTTCATCCTCGACCTTACCAGCTGTGAATACCTAAACTTCACGAACATTAAGCTGTTCGCCGGAGCATTCGACCTTAGTGATACATACGACACAGCTTTTGATAACTGCAAATTTATCTATCCAAGTTACGGCAGACGAATGCTGAAGGTGATAACGCCAGGGCCTGGTTATGTGATACATGATGGAGCTGCTCCATACAACAGGACCGTTGGTTCGAGGGATCCGGCAAATCTCACGTGGATTGATTGCGAGTTTGCAAACTATGAAGGCGTGGGACTATACATCAGAACTAACGGCGGCAACCTCGTCGAAAACTGTTACTTCCACAATGGTCAGATTCTTCAGGTCGTTTATGGTGCAGTCTCTGACCATAAAGGAAGCGGTACTATACTTCGCCGAAATACATTCCATACCCTTGGCCTAAACAACGCGACAAAGAATGGTCCTGACGGGATTCTTGAGTACAATCATATTTATAACATGCATTTTGATGGAGATTTTTCTGCTTGTCAGACTAATCAATCGTTTCAGGAAAGAACAGAGCATCGCTACAGCTGGATACACGATTGCAAAGGCAGAAATGGTGTGCGGTTTGATGGTGATGCGGCAGGTATCCGCGGCAAAGTTCATCATATTGTTTCAATGCATAATATGCGGGGCTTTAGGCTAAAAGGGGATCAGCACCAAATCTACAATCTAACTGCTCTAAATAATACACCCAAAAGCGATATCAATATTGCGTTCGAAAAGTTCTATGGTTATGACCCGCCCGAGTGCATGGAGTACGAGTGTAGAATTTTGGGCCGCCGTGGAAGTGATCCATATCGTGGCAATGAAAATTCCATCGTTAGAAACATCGCGGGTAATGTAATTGACGACTGGCCGCTTGTGGCTCCTGACAACATCGCTGTTTGGCATGGAAATGACATTGGTAAGGATGTTGAAGATCAGCTGAGAGATGCAGTCAATTTGGATTTCCGTCCTAAAGCGGGCTCTGAGCTTATCGATGCCGGAGTGGTGGTTCCTGGATTTACGGATATTTATAATGGTTCGGCTCCCGATATTGGTGCGTACGAATATGGTGATACAGATTACTGGATACCGGGTTGCAAATTTGATAAAGCTAGCACTCCGATTCCGCCGGATAATACGTCGGGCGTAAAAACAGATGCCGATCTTATGTGGCTCGAAGGCAAGGATGCGGTTGAGCACAAGGTTTACTTTGGCACAGAGTCTGGAAATTTGCCGCTGGTTAGTACGCAAACAAATAATATTTACAACCCAGGCACCCTTGATGAAAATACCGAATATTTCTGGAGGGTTGATACAGAAACAGCTAATGGAACTATTACTGGTGATGAGTGGTCGTTTACGTTGGTGATACCCGAGCCGGAAACCGAGATCGCATTGTTCTATGCGATAGGGGATACTTACGTTGACAGCAATTATCCTAGCACCAATTTTGGTGCTAGTACCGAAGTTGAATTGAGGACGCCTGATACAGGTTTGACCACGAGGCATGGGTTTATGAAATTTAATCCACAGGTGGTCGGCGAGATCGTGGCGGCAACGCTGCGACTTTATTCGTTGAATGTTCTTTCTGGAGGAGCAGAAATTTTCACTGTCGCGGACAATTCATGGGATGAAATGCAGATGGTGTGGAATCCTTTATCGGCTAATGCGCCTCCTGCAATGTCCGCTTTGCCAATAGGCTCTCTAGCCCCAAGCTATGGATGGGATGATGAGGATGTTACAAGTTGGTATACTGAGAATGGTGTTAAATCTATCGGTCTTGTACGCGGGCCAAAAGATTCTAATAGGCGTGTTCAAAGCCGTGAAAGTGCATATCCTCCCGAGTTGGTAATTGAGTATATTCCGACCGGACCGGTAAACCATGCTCCTTATTTTCAGTCGACATCTTTTGCCTCAGCCAATGCTTACTCTCTTGTGGAGTATTCTGCGGATATATCATCAGAAGCGAGAGACCCTGATGGTGATGTGATCACGTTTTCTAAATCGGCGGGGCCCGGGTGGCTGATTGTAAATGCTGACGGGACGCTTGCCGGAACTCCGCAGTTGTCTAATGTAGGGGTTAGCTATTTCACTATGCGTGTGATGGATTCTTCTGGTGCTTACGATGAGGGATCGATGACAATTGAGGTATTGGCTGGCCCTGATATTGGCGGCGATGGCAGCATTAATTTATTGGATTTTGTTGTATTGTCGCAAAACTGGGAAAAACCATGTGTCGAGCCGGACTGGTGCAATGGTGCCGATGTAAATAGATCCGGAGTGGTTAGCCTAAATGACCTGAGATTGCTGTCAGAAAGTTGGTTGGATTAGTACATTAAATGTGTTTCTATTTTAGAATTGGATGATCATGAAAAGACGGGATTTTTTAAAGAGAGCTGGTTTCCTTGCAAGTGTTGGTGTTTCTGGAATTGCTGATGTTTGCTTTGCTAAAGATAAAAAGAAGAAACGTAAACCCAATGTGATTTTTATTATTACTGACGACCAGGATCGCGACAGCTTTGGATTTCTCAATGGCAAGGCCCTTACGCCGCATATTGATAAGCTGGCGGCAGAAGGTGTGTTTTTCAATAAGGCCTATGTTACTACGAGTGTTTGCACGCCGAGTAGGTATACTTGTTTGACTGGCAGGTACGCTAGCAGATGTCAGAGCGGAAAATTTCTTAAACAGGGAATTACCGAAGAAGGGCAGACGTGGGTGCACTGGAATGCCGATATTGGCAAGAAAGAAACGAATATTGCAAAAACACTTCGCGATGCTGGTTATGCGACAGGTGTTGTTGGTAAGTTGCACGGGTTTGAGATGGCAGGTCATTCGAAGCACATTAACATAAAGTCCGATCATAACGACCCGGAAATCATAAAGACACTTAAAGATGATCAGAGAACTTTTGCTGCTGAGCTTAAAGAACATGGCTTTACTGATGCTAAGAATATGCATCGCGGCAATCTCGGCAGTGGGAGAGCGATACCTTTAGCTCTGTGTGAGCATGCTCCAGAGTGGACAGCAGAGGGAGCGATAAACTTTATCGAAGAGAATAAGGATCAGCCGTTTTATCTTTACTATGCTACGACACTTCTGCACGGGCCTTCTCCGATGCAGTCACTTAAAGCTGATCCTCGCATTTCTGAAATTGGGATGCTGGATAAGACGCCGGATGTTATGCCGTCGAGGCAGTCGGTGTTTGATCGTGTTAAAAAGGCAGATATCAATGAGGAACTGGCACCGGCTACTTGGCTCGATGATAGTGTCGGGGCGATCCTTAATAAGATTGAGGAACTCGGCTTAAAAGATGATACGCTGGTTATATACTTTAATGATCATGCATCCGAAGGTGGCAAGGGAAGCCTTTATCAGGGCGGTATTCATACGCAGACGATTATCAGCTGGCCGGGCAAGATAAAGCCCGCTCAGAGCGAACAGTTGATTTCTAATATTGATTTTGTCCCTACGATACTTAATGCATGTAAAGTTAAAAAACCGTCAGACATGAAAGTTGATGGAAGAAATCTAATGCCGCTTTTGACCGGTAAAAAAGATAAGACCGTCGATTCCCTATTCTTTGAAATCGGCTATACCAGGGCGGTTGTGACTGATCAATACAAGTATCTTGCATTCAGAGTGCCGCCGAGCAGAACTGATAGTAAAGAAGTCAGAATGCAGAAAATACAGGACCTAATCAAAAAGTCACCTAAAAAATCGCCACTCGAAAATAATCCAGAGGGAAAAATAACGCATATTCACAGATCCCCGGGCGGAGATGGAACAGAGCTTGGCAATGCGGTCAAGCATTACAGCGAAACTTATTATGATGCCGATCAGCTTTATGATGTTGTTAATGATCCGAGGGAAAGAGTCAACCTTGCTGATGACCCTAAATATGCTGAAGTACTCAAAAAGATGAAAGGCAAGCTTAAAAAGCATCTTAAAAAAGCGCCGGGGACTTTTGCGGAATTTAAGTCCTGATTTCTTAAGGACATTCGATTTTGATGTGTTTATTAGGTTGCTTTGCGCAAAATGGCTAAAAATAAACTCCAAAAAGGCTTTCGAAAACGCCTTATTTGTAATATTATAAATTCTCCAGATTTGTTGATCTGATTGTATTATTGCTTTTGTTCTATGCGGTGGCGAACTCTGTTAATAAATTGGCAGCAAGAAATTGAATCACTTTTGCGGAGAAGTTTGTGATGATAAATAGAAGAAGCTTTTTGAAGGGCTCAGGGATAGCAGTTGTCGGACTGACTGCAATCAATGGTTTTTCTGAAGTTTTTGCTAGGCGAGTTGAAAAAGCTAATCGCCCGAACATTCTTTATATTATGTCGGATGACCATGCCACTAATGCGATAAGCTGTTATGGCGGGATGCTTAAGGATATAATGCCAACGCCCAATATTGATCGCATTGCTCAAGAGGGTGTTCGCCTCAATAGTTGCTTCGTTTCAAATTCGATTTGTACTCCCAGCCGTGCAGTAATTCTTACCGGTAAGCACAGCCATAATAACGGTGTTTATACGCTTCATCACGATTTTGACCGTAATCAGCAAAATGTTGCCAAACTTTTGCAAAAGGGCGGCTATAATACGGCGATGATCGGCAAGTGGCATCTTCATACGGAACCATCCGGATTTGACTATTACAATGTTCTGCCGGGCCAGGGTAAATATCACGATCCTTTCTTTAAAGAAAAAGGGGATACCTGGGTTGACCATAACGAGGGCGGAAAGCAGTATGAGGGTTATTGCACAGATGTTGTTACCGACATTACGCTTGAGTGGCTGGAGAATCGCAAAAAGGATAAGCCGTTCTTTCTTATGTGTCATCATAAAGCTCCGCATGGGCTTTGGGAGTATGCAAAGCGGCATGAGAATTTATTTGATGGGGTTGTAATTCCCGAGCCTGAAAGTTTGCAGGAGGACTTATCTCATCGAAGCGAAGGGTCGAGAGAGTATGGCCGTAACATGCTCAATCTTGCGGGACGTATGAATGTGACGGAAAAGAAGAAATGGCCTACCGGCAGGCTTGACACTACGAAGATGGACGATAGTCAGAAGATCAAGGCTGCTTACCAGAAGTATCTTAAAGACTATTTACGTTGTATTGCGGCGATAGATGAAAATGTCGGAAGAATGCTTAAATATCTTGACGACGAAGGTCTCGCCGATGATACGATTGTGATATATACGTCTGATCAGGGAATGTTTCTGGGGGAGCATTCTCTTTATGATAAACGCTGGATGTTTGATGAATCCCTAAAGATGCCCTTCGTTGCAAGATATCCGAAGGAGATAAAACAAGCGACGGTAAATGACGACATGATAACAAATGTTGACTTTGCAGAAACATTTCTTGATTATGCCTCGCTTGACATACCAAAGGATATGCAGGGCAGGTCTTTCCGCTGGAACCTAGCCGGCAAAACGCCTTCCAATTGGCCCAATGATATGTATTACCGTTACTGGATGCAGTTTGAGGGTTCAAAAGTTCCTGCTCATTACGGAATAAGGACCAGGCGTTATAAATTGATATTCTATTACGGTTTGCCGCTGCTGGATAAAGGCAATACTGCCGGCTGGGTAACAAAGCCGGGGTGGGAATTTTATGATCTGAAAAAAGATCCGCATGAATTAAAAAATATTTACGGACAAAAGAAATATGCGACAAAGATAAAGCGTCTTAAAAAGCGTCTCTTAAACATTAAGGATCGCATTGGTGACGGGGATGAAAAATACCCTAAATTGATGGAGCTAAGAGCAAAGCATTGGGATTGGACTTCGAACTAATAATGGAAATGTGTTAAGGAGTTTTTATGATGAAAAGCAGGAATGGAATTGGAAGACGTCAGTTTTTAAAGGCAGTTTGCGCAGGTGCTGCAGTTACTTCATTACCTATTATGTCCGTTGCCAGTGCCGCAAAAAAATCATCCTCCAGTAAACGGCCAAACATTGTTTTTCTTTACACTGATGACCAGAGATATGACACGCTCGGCTGTATGGGCAACAAACATATTAAAACTCCAAATCTTGATAAGCTCGGCAATGATGGGGTTATCTTCGATAATCATTACAACAATACAGCAATCTGCATGGCCAGCCGTGCAATCGTTATGAGCGGTATGCATGAGTATAAAAATGGTTGCAACTTTATGCATGGTCCGCTGGACAGGAAATACTTCGATACTTCTTATCCAGTACTTTTGCGTGAGGCTGGTTACTATACAGGGTTTGCAGGTAAGTTTGGCTTTGGCGTTGCCGATGCGGATAACCCTGACAGGTCGTGGAAAAAAGATGAAAATATGCCAATAGCCGATTTTGATTATTGGGCAGGCTGGCCGGATCAGGGTACGTATAAGACAGAAGATAATGGCTACATTGCCAAATTTAAAGATAAATACCCTCATACGACAAGGGCACTTGGTGCAGCCGGCCAGGAGTTTATCGGCAAAGCAAAAGAATCCGGCAAACCGTTCTGTTTGTCGGTAAGTTTTAAAGCTCCGCATGGGCCTGCGTCACCGGATAAGGAATATGACGATCTTTACGATGGCGTTGTATTTCCAAAGCCTGAAAATTATGGTCTGAAAGGTGCAGAGCATCTTTGCGACCAAGCACGAAGCGGCAGGCAGGCTGCTAAGTTTTCGGCATGGGAAGGTGATAAGTACCAGGAACATCTGTCGAAATATTACAGGCAGATATATGGTATCGATGTTGCTGTTGGGATGATTCGAGATGAGCTTGAGACGCAGGGCGTTGCTGATAATACCGTTGTTATCTTTATGACAGATAACGGTTATTCGTGCGGTTCACATGCGTTTGGCGGTAAGGTGCTGCCTTATGAAGAAGCGTCGAAGTCACCGCTGCTGATCTTTGATCCGCGAAAGCCCGCATCAAAACGAGGTAAACGGTCCAGAGCACTTACAGGCAGCATTGATATGTCTGCGACAATGCTTGACCTTGGTGGCGTTGCGGTACCTGATCACACAGACGGTGAAAGTATCGTTCCGCTGCTGGATAATCCCAATCGCAAGATCAGAAAGCATATGCTCTTTACGCAGGTATGGGGGCCGCTGAGCAATCATGCTCTGACAGTACTTACCGGTGATTTTAAGTATACATACTGGATGTACGGTGATGATGGCATGACTCCTTGCGAGGAACTCTACGACATCAATGCCGATCCGATCGAGATGGAAAACCTTGTCGGTGAGAAAAAATTCAAAGGTACGCTTAAGAAAATGCGCAGGCTCTATGACGGTTACGTTGAGCAGTGGAAGAAGGATTGTTACAAGGATTATGGTTACCCTGAGCATGGCATCCTTGCTGACAGGCATCTTTCGTGGGACGAAAAGAAGAAACTGGTCCCGCTTACAAAGTCAAAGAATGGCGATCCGGCGATAGATAAAAGAAAAGTCAATGCTAATAAGATAAAACAAAAGTAATAGAGAGGTTTACTATGAATAAAAAAAGTTTAACTATCAATGTTTCAGTAGCAATTGTTTTGCTGGTTGTCTTTGGTTTTGTTATGCAGGTTTCGGCTGCTGATTTTAAGCCGTCGTGGGATTCGCTTTCTAAGCAACCCATCCCAGAATGGCTTAAGGATGCAAAATTTGGTGTCTATACGCACTGGGGGATTTATTCAGTCCCGGCCCACGGCGGACCGGACTATGTAAAGAATCTTTACGGCGGGCCTGGGGTTAACGATAAGGGCGTTTACGAATATCATGTAGAAAAATACGGTGAGATCAAAGATTTTGGCTATAAGGATTTCATTCCGATGTTTAAGGCTCCCAAGTTCAATGCCGATGAATGGGTTGGTCTAATGCATGAAGCTGGTGCGAAGTTTGGGGGCATATGTCTGGTTCACCATGACGGCTTTTGCCTTTGGGACAGCAAGTACACGAAATATAACTCAAAAGATATGGGGCCAAAGCGTGATATCTATGGCGAGATCGCAAAGGCTGTTCGCAAATATGACGACATGAAGCTTTTGGCGACTTTCCATCACGGCCGAACTTTTGGCTATGCGACAGGTTTCCTGAAAAAAGATAAGATCACAGAAGATATGAAAAAGAACTGGGATGTCTTTGACCCTAAGTACGCAGATTTTTATCGCAGCGAATTAACCGGTGAAGCCCCTGAAAACTTTGGCAATGAATGGGTCGGGAAAATAACTGAGGTAGTTGATAACTACAGCCCGGATGCGATCTGGTTTGATGGATTGACAGGCGCAATGAGACACAATCACCCGTCTGAAGATCAGGTTTTGGATGTCATATCTAACTACTTTAACGAGGCTGACAAAAAGAATCAAAATGTGACCGTGCTAAACAAACATGCCGGCGATTTCAACTTTCCGGATACTTTCGGCATGCTCTGTTACGAAAATGGCCGCGAAATGGCTGAGGACGTCGGACCTTGGTTCCTTATCGACCGAGCTATCGGTTACCCATGGTCATACGTAAATGACAAAACATACAGAGACGGTCCCGACTATCACACCAGAAGCATTGTCGATCTTGTAAGCCGTGGCGGTGTTTTTCTACTTTCGCTTACTCCAAAGGGCGACGGTTCAATCTCCAAGGGCGAACAAGAGATTATGCGGGGTATTGGCAGGTGGATGAAAGTTAACGGCGAAGCAATCTATTCGACAAGGCCGTGGAAAGTTTATGCAGAGGGTCCAACAAAACTTATCGCAATGAGTAAGACCAGCAAGGGCGAGTTTAAACAAGGTTGGGATTATCGTCAGGAATTCGTCCCGAAAGATATCCGCTTTACCCAGTCAAAAGATGGTGAGAAGCTTTATGTGACGACCCTGGCTTGGCCGGAAGATGGATATATTCTGGTAACTAATTTGAAGAAGAAATCTGACCATTATCCAGATAAGATCAAATCTGTTACAATGCTGGCGACAGGTGAAAAAGTTAAGTTCAAAAGAACCAAACAAGGCCTGAAGATTTTCTTCCCGAAAGAAAAACCATGTGAGTGGGCTTATTCGTTCAAGATTGAAAAGAAATAAATCTACTTAGAAAGACCTGTGATGTTTAAAATGAAATTGTTTATTACCGCATCGCTGTTTTGTTGTGCTGGTTTTGCCCTTGCCGGTTCAAAGCAATTGCGTCCCAATATTATATACATCCTCGCTGATGATATGGGCTATGGAGATGTTTCATGTCTTAACGAAAACAGTATGATTCAAACACCAAATCTTGACCGTATGGCTAGCGAGGGTATGTATTTTAGTGATGCTCATACCAATTCGAGCGTTTGTACGCCTACGCGGTATGGAATACTGACGGGCAGGTACTCATGGCGTACCAAGCTGAAAAAGGGCGTACTCGGCGGTCATAGCCGGCACCTGATCAAGCCAGGTCGGGAGACTGTGGCAAGTTTGCTCAAGAAACAAGGGTATGCTACAGCGTGTTTTGGCAAGTGGCATCTTGGAATGGACTGGGCTAGTACCGATGGCAAAGAACTTAAAAAGTCCGGTGCGAAGAATGTTGATTTTACCAAGCCGATCACCAAGGGGCCGCTGGACGTTGGGTTTGATCACTATTTCGGTATCTCGGCATCACTAAATATGGATCCGCATGCGTTTGTCGAGGATAGAATGATCGACGGTGACGTTGAGTACGTTGCGACCGGCGATGAGATCAAAGCCAGAGGGTTGATAGGAGCTAAGCCCGGCTGGGTTGCTGACGGATTCGAGCAGGACCAAGTATTATCAACTTTTGCTAATAAATCGGCTGACTGGATTAGAACCCACCAAGTGAAAAATCCAGATCAGCCTTTTTTTATCTATATGCCCCTAAATTCTCCGCACAGCCCGATCGTGCCTAGCAAAGATTTCAAGGATAAGAGTGGGCTTAGTCCGCACGGTGATTTTTGCATGGAAACAGACTGGGCGGTGGGTCGTGTTGTTGACACAGTTGACAAACTCGGCATTGCTGACAATACGCTTATCATCTTTACCGCTGATAACGGAACGTCTCCAATGGCAAAACTTGATCGAATGCAGGCGCAGGGACATTATTCGATGTACATCTATCGCGGACTTAAAGGCTCGCTTAACGAAGGCGGGCATAGAGTTCCATTTATCGCTCGTTGGCCTAAGGTGGTCAAGCCTGATTCGTCAAGTAGCGATATCATTTGCACTACGGACTTAATGGCAACAGTCGCAGAGATTACCGGTGTCAAGCTTGATGACAATGCTGGCGAAGATAGCGTTAGCTTTTACAAAGCTCTCAAAGGTAAGAAGATCAAAGGCAATGACAGCAGGGGTGTTGTGCACCATTCAGATAGCGGGATATTTTCGATTCGTCGGGGTAAGTGGAAACTTATCTTTGATTCCAATGGCGGCACAAGGCGTAATAACCCTAAAGATAAACCCGTCAAGAATCCAGCTAAGTATCACCTGTTCGATATGGAAAACGACGCTGTAGAATCTACGAACCTATACGACAAATATCCGGAAGTTGTCAAGGAACTTAAAATGCTGCTGGCAGATTTTATTAACAAAGGCAGGAGCACTCCCGGTACTAAGCAGCAGAACGAACCTGCGGCAAAGAACTGGAATCAGATCGACGTTGTTAAGGAATATCTGAAATAGGACTTGTTGGAATATAACTTATGAAAACTGATAGACGTACATTTTTAAAAGCCTGCGGTGTTTTTGTTGCAGGTATCTCAACTGGCGGAAGTTCTGTTTTAGTAAAGTCAAAGAAATCCCGAAGGCCCAATGTTATATTATTTATGACAGATGATCAGGGTTGGGGAGACGTTGGCTTTAACGGCAACGATGATATTGTCACGCCAAATCTTGACAGGCTTGCAGCAAAAGGCGCTAATCTTTACCATTTCTTTTCGGGATGTCCGGTATGTTCACCAACGAGGGCAACGGTCCTGACGGGCAGGCACTATTTCCGCTACGGCATCTGGACAGCTAACACGGGGCGTTTGCCGAGAGAAGAATATACGATACCGAATGCATTGCAAGAAAAAGGTTACGCTACCGGCCACTTCGGGAAATGGCATCTTGGCTCGCCGCATCCTGATTACACGGGTAAAGGCGGAGGCGAAAGTGACAAACACCTTGCCAGGCCTGAATGGTTCGGCTATGACAAACATTTTGTTACTCACCACGCGGTTAGTACATGGGATCCGTACGGGCCGGGTGGCTCTGAGGCAGAGACAACAGACAACCCTTACTGGGAAGATGGTCAGCGAGTTACGGAAAAGCTTACCGGGTGCGATACGCGAATCATCATGGATAGAGTCATACCGTTTATCGAAACGGCAGCCGAAAATGATAAGCCTTTCTTTACTGTGATATGGTCACATGCTCCGCATACACCTATCCAGGCAGGACCAAAGTACAGGAAGATGTATGAAGATCGCGGCCTTGACGACAAAAAGATAAACTACTACGGATCGATAACCGCACTGGATGATCAGGTCGGCAGGCTCGATGCAAAACTGAAAGAACTGGGCGTCTGGGATAATACTATGTTCTGGTATTGTTCTGATAACGGACCGGCTAAGCATACCCGTGATGGTGGTTATGGAAGCACGGATGGGATGAGAGGTAAAAAGGCCCAGCTATTCAACGGCGGGGTTTGTGTGCCTGCATTTCTGGTCTGGCCGGGGAAGGTTAAATCTGGACAAACGATTAAAACCCCTCTTTCAACGCTTGATTACCTTCCGACAGTCTTCGCTGCCGCAGGAGCCAGCGTGCCGGATAAGCGCCCAATTGATGGCGAAAACATTATTGACATAGTTACAGGAAAACGCTCTGAACGAAAAAAAACTATTCCTTTTAGATTCCGTGAATCACAAGCGCCTGAGCTTAGTTTATTAAAGGGTAAATACCGGTACTATACAAACTTTGACACGGAAGAAAGCGAAGGCGATATGCTATTTGATTTCTTTGGTAACCGGGGTGAGGATGTCAATATTATCAAAGAGAAACCAGCTATTGCTGCGGCGATGCGGAAAGAGGCGATCGAGTTTATACGTTCGTGCGAAAACAGTTACTACGGTAACGATTATCCTGAGGGAAATTCCTACGAGCCGATGGGCCCGTGGCATAAAATGAAAAACCGTCCTCTATCCTCGCCTGATGAGAGAGGCAAAAAAGACAAGAAAGACAAAAAGGAAAGGGCAAGAAAGAAGGCAAGAAAGAGAGAGAAATAATGAAGAATAATGGACGATCTTTTTCGGCAGTGCTTCGCAAAAACATGATACTATCTGCATTAATAATGCTGATAGTGACAGGCCTTTTTTGCTCTGATCTTAATGCTGCCAGAAAAGGTAAGTCCAGGCCAAATGTTATCGTCATTATGACAGATGATCAGGGTAATGACATTGGTTTCCAGGGTAACCCACTCGTCAGGACTCCTCATATTGACAACTTTGCCAGCGGAGCGATTCGCCTTACTAACTTCCACCAGATGCCCATGTGCACCGCATCACGTGCGGCACTAATGACTGGAAAGTACGCCCAGCACACAGGTGCCTGGCGTACAAGTCTTGGACGAACGATGATGCGAGGCGATAACATTACTATTGCCGAGGTATTCAAAACCAATGGTTACTCAACTGGACAGTTCGGCAAGTGGCATCTCGGTGACAACTGGCCAATGCGTCCGCAGGATCAGGGTTTTGATGAAGTCGTTGGACTTCGCTGCGGAGCTGTCGGGCAGATCGCGGACTACTGGGATAATGATTACTTCGACGACACATACTATCATAATGGTGTGCCAAAAAAATACGAAGGCTACTGCACGGATATTTTCTTTACAGAGACAATGCGGTTCATAAAAGAAAACAAAGACGAGCCGTTCTTTATCTACCTTGCACCTAACGTAACGCATCTGCCCCTCAACGTAGCCGATGAATACACGCAGCGACACATTAAAAATGGTGTTGATCCAAAACTGGCGATATACTACGGGATGGTCGACAATCTCGATGAGAACTTCGGCAGGTTGACTGCGATTCTGAAAGAAGATGGCCTCGATAAAAACACCATTATCCTATTTACTACTGATGATGGCGCGCAAGGAGCGGCAAGATCTAATGTGCTGGATGTCTGGAATATGGGCCAAACTGGAGATAAAGGTTCTATGGAAGAAGGTGGACACCGTGTGTTCTCGTTCCTAAAGTTATCCGGCTCAAAGATAAAAACTCCGACGGACAATAATACGCTGATCTCAGTAATGGATGTTTATCCGACGCTGCTTGATATATGCGGATTGGATCAGCCCGAGGGAGCGAATGTCATAGGTCGCTCGTTCAAGCGTTATTTGAAAAGACCGCTTAATCCGAAAAAAGATGACAGGCCTTTGTTCTTCCATTACTTTAATCCGAAAAACTTTGATGAAGTGAAAAAGACGTGTGTGATATGGAAGAACTGGCGGCTGTTAGCTGATGTTGCCTTGTATGATGCTGAAAAGGACAGGATACAACATAACGATGTTGCTGCTGATAATCCTGAGGTTGTAAAGCAGATGCGTGAGTTCTTTGTTGCTCATCGCGATGAAGGCCTTGAATTGATCAAAGAGCCTGTGCGTTTTATCATCGGCGACAGTCGAGCTACGAAGGTGGAACTGACCAGCCAGGACATGTATCGAGAGGGCAAGGGGCCGCAGGCGTTTACCCAGGCAAGCCCTAAAGACCTGCTTCAGGCACATGGGCCGTACAAGGTGACAGTTGCGACTAAGGGCAGCTACACAATTACTCTGTCTCGGTACCCCCTTTACATGAAGCTGCCTTTTGGCATCGGCGGGAAAAAGTTAAATGAAAATGATTTAGCAATTGAAAAAGTACGGCTGGCTATTGGCGGAAAGACCGTAGAAAAAGCGGTAACCCCAGAAGACACACACGCCAGTTTTACGCTCGATCTGGAAAAAGGCGATACTGACCTTGTGACGTCGCTGATCGGTGATGGAAAAGACAGCATCGCATACTTTGTTACTGTTGAATTTAATGGCAAATCTCCAGCAAACAAACAGCCGAATATTCTTTATATAATGTCCGACGACCACGCGGCAACAGCTATCGGAGCCTACGGCAGCAGACTTGCAAAACTGAATCCAACGCCGACAATCGATAAACTCGCCAGCGAAGGTATGCTTATGGAGAACTGCTTCTGCACAAACGCTATTTGCAGTCCGAGTAGAGCGACGATTCTGACGGGGCAATACAGCCATATTACCGGCGTTACAGGACTTGGTGGTAAGGTTGAAAAAGACAAGCAAACTTTGCCGATAGAACTTGCCAAGGCTGGGTACGAGACAGCTGTTATTGGTAAATGGCATTTGGGAACTCAGCCCGAAGCATTTAATTATTACAAGGTACTCAAGAGTCAGGGCAAGTATCATAATCCGGAGTTTTATGAAAGAAAGAATGCCCAGGTCCTAGAGGTACAGGTTAACGAGCAAGGGTACTCGTCAGATATTATTGCAGATTCTTCGATTAAATGGCTCAAGGGTCGCGATAAGACCAAACCATTCTTTTTAATGATTCAGTTTAAAGCTCCACATGGACCGTGGGATTTTGCCGAGCGTTACAAAGAACTTTACGCAGATGTTGAAATTCCAGAACCGCCGACAATGCGAGATAGAGATGGTTTTGGATCGATCGCCACCCGTGGGCATAATAACGAGTTGGATTTTGCTATTGGCTCATCGATTGGCAGGAGAAATCATCATCGCAGCTACCTTGCCAAGGCGAGGTTGAAAATTGATGATCTAGATGACGATGAAGCATTGACAATCGCTTATCAGGATTATTTGAAAAGTTATCTGAGGTGCGTAAGGGGTGTTGATGACAATATTAAGCGTTTGCTTGATTATCTCGAGAGCGAAGGTGAACTTGATAATACGTTAATTGTTTACACTTCCGATCAGGGGATGTTTCTTGGCGAGCATGATTTTGGTGACAAACGCTGGATGTATGAGGAAGCTTTGCGTATGCCGTTTATTATTCGTTATCCAAAGTCGATCAATGCAGCGGCGAGAAGTGATGCTATAGTAAACAATACCGATTTTGCTCCAACGCTTCTGGAATTCGCAGGGGCTAATACGCCCAGCCAGATGCAGGGAGAAAGTTTTCGGGAGATACTGGAAACAGGTAAAGAACCTGCTGATTGGCGGAAGGGGAGTTATTACCGGTATTGGCTGCACATGAACCATCACCACAACCCGGCTCATTTTGGCATTCGGACGAAAGACTATAAATTGATTTTCTTCTATGGTCTATCAAAAAAAGGAACTGAAGATCAAACTCCGCCGGGCTGGGAGCTTTATGATATCAAAAATGATCCGCTGGAAACGACAAATGTTTACGCCAAGGCTGAATATAAGAAGATTGTAAAGGATTTAAAGCAACAGCTGATCGAACTGCGTAAGGAAGTTGGCGACAGCGACACTGGTAACTCCGCAATACAGAATATTATCGATGAGCACTGGGAAGATACCCATGCCCGTGCAAATGAAATTTCGCATGAGTCGGTTAAATACTGGGAATCTTACAGCAAGAAAAAAGGCAGCGATAAAGAAAAGAAAAAACAGAAACGTATTAAATAGGAACTTAGAATGTTACGAAAACTTGCTCTGACACTATTAGTGATTGTTGTTTGCTCTACTTTGGCAAAAGGTGCAGGTCAAGAAGCCTACGAAGCAAACTGGGATTCGCTTAGAAAGCACAAGGTTCCGCAATGGGCTAAGGATGCAAAATTTGGCATCTACGCCCACTGGGGGATATACGCCATAGCCGGCAGCTGGGACTTAGACAAGAATTGGGCTAATGATGTCATTTGTTCTTATCGCGGAGTTTATAGTACGAATGTAAAGAACGACAAACGACGTGAGTTTGAAAAATACATAGGCCCTGTCGCAGATGGGTATGGTTACAAGGACCTTGCTAAGAAGTTTAAGGTCGAAAACTTTGATCCTGCATATTGGGCCGATCTGATAAAACGTTCCGGCGCACGTTATGCTGGGATATGTGCCATTCACCATGATGGCTATGCTATGTGGAACAGCGATGTGATGGATTTTAATGCTGGAAAGCTTGGGCCTAAGCGTGATCTTCTTGGTGAAATTCTAACGGAGATCGAAAAGCGTGGCATGAAAACAATGACCTCGTTCCATCACGCCCGAACCTATAAACATTATAGCAATATAATGAAGGATTTAAAGCAAGCAGACGGCGTCGAGAACTTCGACATCCTTGACCCACAGTTCGGAAACTATTATTGGTTTCTAGGTGATGTGGATCATTTCAGCAAAGTTCGCTATGATCTGACCAAAGAGGTGATCGATCGCTATGAACCAGATGCTATCTGGTTCGACGGCGGTGGCGGTGCGTATGGTACAGAGCGTATACTTGCCGATTACTTTAATATGGGTCAAGATGCCGGAAAAGAAGTTTGTGTTCATAATAAGGGTAACTTTGGCAAGGACTTTGGTGTTTATTCCTATGAGAATGGACACAGCCGTCCGCTTTATATCGATTGGCCATGGGAAGACGACACGCCTTCTGCGATTGGCTGGTGTGATTGGCCGTGGTTTAAAAATATCGAATACAAAAAGCCTCGCGATGTAGTGGTGAGGCTTTGTGATCTCGTTGCACGCAATGGCGGGCTGCTGCTGTCTATGAATCCAAGGCCGGATGGGACTTTTGATCAGGGTCAGATTGATTTGCTTGATGGCATAGGTAAATGGCTTGAGCAAAATGGTGATGCCATCTATGATACCGTTCCATGGAAGATTTTTGCAGAGGGCCACACTGAACGACTTGAATATTACCAAATAAATGAGGACGGTAAGAAATCTCGCAGCATTCAGCCGGACCCAAAGAAGTTAGATTGGACGGATGTCAGGTTTACTCGTAATGGTGAGGGCCTTTATGCAACAGTACTCGGTGTTCCACCTTCAAAAGTTGTTAGGGTCAAAACTCTTTCAAAGGCGACCAGTATTTCTAAGAGAAATAAAATTAAGTCAGTGGAATTACTTGGGTTTGGTAAAGTTCAATGGCAGCGGACAGAAGATGCTTTGGAAATTGAACTCCCTGATGATTTGCCTAACGAATGGGCCTTGTCTTTTCGCATAAGGGTCAAAGGAAAGCTCGACAAAGCCAAGCCGCCGTATGATAATAGTTCAACGAAAATGCCTAAACAAACTTAATAGAAATTTTATTGTTATTTAGAAATTAAGGGAAGATCATGAAAAAAGTCAGTTTATTATTGTTAGTGTGCATGTGCCTTACCGTCGGATGCAGCGAGTCTCTTGCCAAAAAGAAATTCAAACCAACAGTTAAGTCACTTCAGCGTTATGAATGTCCCGACTGGTTCCGTGATGCTAAGTTCGGTATCTATCTGCACTGGGGAGCCTATTCTGTTGCAAAGCAGGGCGAATGGTACGCACGCAAACTCTATGATGAGACCACGCCTGAGTATAAGCATCACCTCGAAACTTACGGCCATCCTTCCAAGCACGGTTATGTAGATTTTATCCCGCAGTGGAAAGCCGAGAATTTTGACCCCGACGCATTACTCGCTCTCTTTAAACGTTCCGGTGCCAAGTATTTCTCGCCATGCGCCGTCCATCATGACAATTTTGACCTCTGGGATTCCAAGCACCATGAATGGAACGCTGTCAAGAAGGGGCCTAAAAAGGACCTCATCGGCATGTGGAAAGAAGCAACCAAAAAAGCAGGTCTGCGTTTTGGTGTTACAACTCACTTATCACGCAGCTACAGCTGGCTAAACACTGCCAACCAGTCAGACACACAGGGTCCTTTGAAGGGCGTGCCATACGATGGCGCTCAGGGTAAAGGCAAGGGCCTCTACCCGTCTAATGATGGCCAAAGCACCCATGCACGCGCACCATTTGATCCGCCAAAAGTATGGCGTGATAACTGGTCCAAAAGAGTCAAACAGCTGGTCGAGGATTACGACCCAGACGTTCTTTACTTCGACTGTGCCGTTCCCTTTAGAGGGAAAGATAAAGGCCGTACTGGTTTAGGTGTGATTTCGCATTTCTATAACCAACGTCCAGAAGGCGTAATGTGCGTCAAGGAACGTCCATGGCAAGGCCTCTATGCAGATGGCATAACAACGCTCGATTACGAACGCGGCAAAGCAAGCCATATTCTTGATGAGCCATGGCAGACTGATGACTCGATCGGTTCATGGGGATACAATGAAAATACACCATACACATCAGCTGATGCTGTAGTCGATAAGATCATTGATATTGTTAGTAAGAATGGTAATATGCTTTTGAATATTCCGATTTTGGCTGACGGCACTCTCGATGATACTGCAACCAAACTCCTCGAAGATGTCGGTGAATGGTTTGATGTAAACGGTGAAGGCATCTATGCAACCCGCCCATGGTATATGTTCGGTGAGGGCAAGACCGAGATGCCTCACAAGACTATAGAGTCACCTTTCATTTACAAGGATATCCGCTACACGACCAAGGGCGATTATCTCTACGCTTTTGTTCTTGACTGGCCAGGAAAAAAACCAGCTGTTATGTCATTTGTATCGCCAGGAAACACTCGCATAAAAGAGATCAAGTCTGTTGAACTGCTCGGATATGACGGCAAGATTGACTGGGAATTTCACCCAGACGGCCTTACAGTCAATTTCCCCAAAGACAAACCATGTGAATTTGCATATTGTTTAAAAATTCACTTAGTGGAAAACTAGCCCTTAGAGCCCTCTAAACGCCGTTTAGGGGGTTTTTTATATAATTGAATTTCTCTGTTCTATACCAAACTAAGCTTAGGAGGCCGCCTGCATTGTTTTTGCCCTCGTTTTGCCACATTGCGCAAAAAGGCTAAAAATAATCACTCTTATGGCTTTGTTTATTATTGCAAAATCGGTATGATTTCAGTATGATAGTGATAATATATTTTGTTTGTAATTTGGCCTTGTTTTCAGGGCAATTATGCGTTCGATCGGAACTGCAAAATTTTAGATTCAGACAATAGTATTTATATTGATATTTTTTGGATGTGATGAAATGATTCGATTCCGAAAGAAAACGTTTTTCGTCCTGTTAGCATTGGCGTATTTATCTCCATGCGTTTTTGCGAAAGACGTTTACGTTGCCACAGACGGCAGTGACTACAACAACGGAACTTTGAACTCTCCATATGCCACGATTGAATTTGCGGCAACTAAACTTGATCCCGGCGAAACATGCTATATTCGCGGGGGGACATACCACGAGGAGGTTTCACTCACAAACTTCGAAGGCGAAAGCGGCGATAACATTGTATTTACAAATTACAATGATGAGGAAGTTATCTTTGATGGTTCTGAGTCCATTGCCGACCTCGGCGGAACAACCTGGCAGCAGATAGCTGGCACAAATATCTATAAAACAACGATCACCAAGGACATCTGGCAGTTATGGGTTAACTGACTGGCGTCAATTAAAAATTCCCTTCGACGACAATTATTCTTGCCTTTACACTGCCAAAGTATGATTATATTT
>JAEIOG010000218.1 GCA_016342495.1 Phycisphaerae bacterium | reverse complement strand
TCATAATAAATATATCCTCGCCCTCAAGTCTAATTAATGACAAGGAATTGTCTCACCCATTCTGGCACAGAGGGAAATACCCAGCGGATGATGCGAGGGCAGGGCCGCCAATATGTTGGCGATATGATTGATTGTGCCAGAGATTCTGTTGTTGATGGCGCTGTCGCTGTGGCAACACTTGGTACCAGTACAATGATACAAGCAGCTGATTATGCAATTGACGGTGCGCGTGCGTACAAGATCACTCGACAAGCTAATAAAGTTAGAAAATTTAATAAAGTCAAGAATTTCTTTAGCAACACCAGAGCTGGAGCTAATAAGCTCAAACAAGATATTAAGTGTATCGTCAAGCCCAAAAACATATGTTTTACCGCTGGCACATTGATTCGCACTCATCAGGGCCATAAACCTATCGAAGCGATAAGAGTTGGTCAGCGGGTACGCACTACCGATGATTTTGGCAGTGTTACTGGCGATTCTGAATCCAAGGGTGATTCCGATGAGGATGACGATGCTGACGACCATGAAGGGCTCTCTGATATTGACCCAGATAGTTGGCGTTTATATCGCTTGCAGATGGCTAACCCCGATGGCAGCAATGACATTATCGATATCGATTGTCTGCGGTCAGCTCAATGGGCTGGCGATACCGGAGCAGCAAAAAATGCACTGATCGACTTTGTTCTGCCGGAAATGGGCTTGCGTGGCCCGGCGAGGGTGGTCGATGTTCTGCCTTGCCCTGCTATCCAGGCTGGCCCGGGCCGGGTGGTGCTTTCTACGGTTACCCACTTTAATGGCTATGTTCTGCAGATTTTCCTCGAGGGTCAAACCGAACCTATCGAGCCTACCGACACCCACAGGCTCTATAGCGAAACGGCAGGCGACTGGATACCAGCGGGACAATTAGAAGTTGGCCAGCAGCTGCGAACCGCTTTGGGGCTACGGGCGATAGCTAAAATCACTAAAAAACCCGGCATCCACCGCGTTTATAATATTGAAGTCGACACCGATCATTGCTATTATGTCTCCAAAGACAATGTCCTCAGTCATAATACCAACCCCTGTGCGGTTGGTTTTGGTGCAGGCTTTGGTAATTCTAAAAAAATTATTAATAAATCTTGGAAAGCCAAAATTGTCGGAACAGGGCAAAAAACCGGCACGCCCGGTCATCAGTTCCGAACTTTTCGTGAGGCTATAGCTGAAGCTAAAAAAACTGATGTGATGCGTGTGCATTTAGATCATGGATATAATCGAAGTTTAGGACTTCCGCCAAAGTCGATCAGTCCAAACCGACGGCCTGATGTGGTTTCGATTTATGCTGATGGACGTGTCAAGCGCTTTGAAGTTGTTTCAAAAAGTGACAGGCCTGCTGAATTGATGCAAAGAAATCTTGATCTTGATAATCAGCTCAGGGCTCGTGGTTTTGATCCAGTAAGGCCGATAGTAATCAGGCCAACAAAGGGGATTCAATAAATGAATTTAGAAAAAACGTCAGTTGGTTTTGCTTTGCATAGTTACGGCAAGAATCATCCAGGCAGTGAATTATTTGTACAATTTCATTCGATTGCAATAAATATGCTCGAAAAATGCGACATAAAAATTACTTACATCGGTGCTGATGAGGGTAGCTATTCTGGCAAATATGTAAAATTTAAGGGGCGTACTCACAAGAGAATTTTGAAGGAAGAATTTGATAAAATTCGTAGTTTTGATTTTGTTGCAACTCCGCAAGACAGTGATGCGCCAGCATACGACAAGTTCGCCAATATTGGTATAAGCTACACTGGATATGATAAAGGCTTACTGTTGTATTTAGATATAAATGAAACATTTATTTCACTTGACAGCGAAAGTTTTGCTGGGTTAATTCGCCCAATGGTTGAGCTTTATGATTGGGATTTTGGCTATGGCTTTTCTGATCTTGCCCGAAAAGAAGCTAGTGTTTACATCATCGGTGGAGGCAATGACCAATATTCCGAAGAGGAAGAGAAGGCATTAGACCTTTGGCATGCCGCTAAGCCTGAGGAAAGGCTGGATCGTTTGCGCGATGTCTATCCCTATAATATAATCAGCGAAAGACAGCTAAATCATCTCTGCCCCGAATATGGAACATTAAGAGCTTATATCGAAAACCAAAATAATACTACATTTGAACGCCTGACAGAAGCAGGCTTGCATCTCTGGCGTATAGCTGATAATGCAGAACTTCTCAGAGTTCAAAATGAATTAGCAGCGATGTCATTGCTGATCGCTCGGTAGTTTGGATAAATTGTAGACTGAGCCGGGCCGGGTGGCGTGCTCTACCGTAACCCACTTAAATGGTTATGTGCTGGAGATTTATCTCGATGGCCAAACCGCCCCGATCGAGCCTACCGATAGCCACCGGCTCTATAGCGAAACGGCGGGTGAGTGGATACCAGCGGGGCAATTATGTGTCGGTGATCAGCTGCGAACCGCCGCAGGTCCGTTGGCGATCGAAAGAATCATCCAGAAACCCGGCATCCACCGCGTTTATAATATTGAAGTCGACACCGATCATTGCTATTATGTCTCTAAAGACAATGTCCTCCCTCTGTGCCAGAATGGGTGAGACAATTCCTCGCCCTCAAGTCTAATTAATGACAAGGAATTGTCTCACCCATTCTGGCACAGAGGGGCGGTCATATTCAGGCCTTTGGCTTGAAGCTCATTAACCTTGTCGGCGGTTATTCTGGCACGCTTGCCTAATTTAACGCCACGGGCTTTAGCGGCGGCCAAGCCTCTTTTGGTATTTTCTCTGATATTTTCCCGCTCCATTGCGGCAACTGCAAACAATACGCTGGCGATCATCTGGCCAGCGGCTCCGCTAAAATCCAATTGCTGAGCTACTGAAACTATTCTAACATCTTTTTCAATCCAGTCAGTTAAGATATTAATACCATCTTTAAGGCTACGACTCAAGCGGTCGAGCTTCCAACATACAACTGTTTTGATTTTACCGCTAAATATATCTTTTTGCAAGCGTTCAAGTGCCGGGCGATCTGTTGTACTGCCTGAAACCCTGTCCCGATACCATTTAACATCTGTAATGCCATGACCTGCTAAATAATCCTTTAGGGCCTTGTCCTGTGAAGCAAGCCCGCTTTCCTGTTCAAATGTCGAAACTCTAAGATAGTGTTTGCTCAATAAATCATAAATTATTTATTGCAAGAAGGTTATGGTTTAAATAGAATACTTCAGATGAACGAT
>JAEIOG010000035.1 GCA_016342495.1 Phycisphaerae bacterium | reverse complement strand
CAAATAACAGTTATCTTCATATGGAGATGTATCGGCAATATTGACCCAAACCTTTAATTATGACTAAGCACTAGCTTTGTTTATATCGCAAATATTTGCTCAGGATAAAAATATCGAAAAAGGAGAGATGGCCGGCTATCTGCTGGTTCCAAATGATAGAGTTGACCGATCTTATAATGCCGGGTTTTCCATGTATGTCGCTGCCTGGCCATTATTACAGGATTACCCCGGCAATCGTTTCCAGACCGGTCTTTTCGGAACCTGGATGCATGCTCAATATGATGACCGAAAGCCAGAAAAAATGTATTCAGATATCGAAGGTGGCCTTGGCTGGTGGCGTGATACACGCTTTGCCACCGAAACGCCAAAGTTTATAATGGGAGGAGTTGCTTGGAATTTCAGCGCATGGGCTAATGGTCCAGGTGCTGGCAAAGGCAGAGATTGGAATAAACCGCAAGGGAAATATGCTATTGCACAGCTTAGTCCATGGCTGCTGTGGCCACCGGATGGCTTAAATCTGAAACAAGGTACCTGTGGCGAACTTTTTGGCTATGGGTATCTGCCGCTACCGCTTACTGAACCAAAATCAATGACTGCTGGCAAAGACGTTCCAACAGGAAATCAATGTTGGACTTTATTTTTGAATACAGGGAATTTTAAAGGGCCAGTTGCTTTCTTCACTCCATATTTCTGGTCTCGTGCATCTGCGGAAAATCCAGACTTACGTGGCTTGTTTCTGGATACCCGGCCATCTCAGCCCAACCGGGCTTTGCAGATGGAGACTCAATATGTCCCCAGTGTTCAGGCCATTGATGAAAATGGTGATACCTATGCCCGAATAGCTCCAACATTATTCCCACGCAACAATAAAGATGATTCAGTAGTTGTTCATCAGGTTACTTCTTACAATAGGAAAGCTCTTTGGGACGATGTTAAGGTATGGTTTTCAGGTGGTCCGGTCGCCAGTGGCGTTATTGACCCGAGCGGGGCAAGTTTGCATGAATTCCCTGGACGAGGTGGGGCGACATGGAAAATTTATACCCCGTCAGTTCCCCGAGATGAAAAGGTCCCTCTTGCATGGAATTCGTTTGCGACTGCCACCGCCTTTGACAAAACCACATTTGGATTCCGTTGGAATTATGAAATGGCTACCAAAATGGAATCTAAGGAAGGTCCTCTGGCGATATTACCGCAATTCTATCGTTTAACAAAAGATAAAAACAATAAGCCCCAATGGATTGTCGTCCAGCCGCAGGATGTCCCGGTTGAAACGGGTCTTGCCGATGTTAGTTTTAACAAAATCAAAAAAAACAAACAAGAACCCTATATTACCCCCGATGATTCCAATAGCTGCTGGAAAACCCCCGGCCCCGTTGCCGGACCTTTTACAACAAAGCTGGGTGATGGCAGTGTGCTGACCTATTACTGGTATCGTTTCGCCGATCAGCCTGCATTGCTTAATGCTGACCTAACTGATGCCGAAAGGGAAATTATTCAAAAACGCGTCGAGAAACTCCACCAAAACTGGAAAAAAGACCAGCAGTATCTATCACCGCCAAAGATTGGCAAACTTGCTGACCTGGACCCGGCTCTGCTAGTGGAACCGCCAAAAGGATTTGAAACAGGATATGTTCCGATTGTCACCCGACAGGCAGATGGTAAATAGTAGTTGGCAGGTTTTATTCAGCCAGCTTCTGCTGTAATGCATCAGCCCAGATATCATAGCCCTTAGCTGTAGGGTGCAGAAAATCACCCATTAGCTCCTGAGGGATATTGCCATCTTTATCGAGAAATTCATCGTGAATATCCAGAAATTCCAGTTGCTGTTTCACGCTTAAAGTTTTCAGTAGCTTATTGGTCTCCAGGATTTTACTCCGAAAATTATCGGTTGAATGTTGACCGCGTGGAAATATACTCATTAGGATTATTCGTGCTCTAGGGTGCCTGTTTTTGATTTGCTGGCATATCTCATTGATGCCTTCGGTGATTTCAGCTGGTGTATTAGCCCGGGCATTATGAGCAGCAAGATTATTGGTGCCTATATTAATGATAAACACATCCGGGCGGATATTGTCAATCTCGCCATTGTCGATGCGCCAAAGCACATTCTGGATTCGATCCCAGCCAAAGCCTGAATTTAATACCCGATATTTTCCGAAAACATTTTTCCATTGCTGTTGGCCACGAGCGATTTTAGACTTCGGATCACCTGCCCACATATGCGTAATTGAATCGCCAACTATGATAATTTGTGGGTTAATTTTGTTTTTTATTTTCAATATATCGCTATGGCGTTGATACCAGTCATAAAAATCATTCTCCAGCTTTGGCACCGCAATTAATGCGGTATTGAAGGTTTTATCCTTTTGAACCTTTATTTTTGCTTTATTAAAACACTCGGTAAAAAACAGCATTTGATACTTTATTGAATTACTCCAGTAGTCCCAACTGTGCCCCCCGGGTCTTTCGGTGTATACATGCGATATTTTGTCATCTAACAATTGCTGATGCAGTGCCCGATTGACATTGAGGAAGAAATCGCTTGTACCGCAATCGATACAAATTTGCAGATCATTATCTTTTAATGTTTTGGCCTGGTTGATAACGGTTAATTCATTCCAGCGTTCTTTATTTTCGGTTAATGGCCCCAGTCTTTTTTTGATATCCCAATTGTCAGGGAAGGGCCGTATGTCAACGCCGCCGCTTTGACAGCCAACAACACCAAATACATCCTTATGTCGGATAGCCAGGAACATTGCCCCATGGCCCCCCATGCTCAAACCGGTGATTGCCCGAAAATCCCGTGAAGCTAATGTGCGATAGTTCTTATCAATATATTTCACCAGTTCGACAGCGGTGAAAATTTCATATTGATAGGTCGGGTCGATGGGACTATCAAAATACCAGCTCGTTCGTCCGCTATCGGGGCAGACCACGATAATATTATGCTGATCGACTAATTGTTCAATTGATGTCTTTTTCACCCAGCCGGTATAGTCATCACCAGCACCATGCAGCAGGTATAGAACCGCAAAAGGGCGAATACTGTTTTGGTAACTGTCCGGCAAAATGATGTTGACTGGAACATCTTTATTCATTTTGTCGCTGTGGACATTAATGACGTTTAGTGTCGATGCCTGAACATAAATTGCCAGAGTAAAAATTATACAAATGATGAACTTTATTGTTTTTTTCATTATGATACCGAGTTGATATGTTGATATTATTTTGATTGTTCTGAATTAGTATCCAGCCACAGAATAAAATGTTCTGCTTCGCTGCCTTTCAGTTCGATAAATGATGCTGGCCTGCCGCAACCGCCGCAATCAACTTCAGTTTGAAATTGAACAATAACTTTGTCGCTTTTTTTAGCTTCAATATAAGTAACACGTTCTGTATTAATATATTTGCCATTACCAATTTTTAATAATTTCATATTTGCTCCCTATTTATCCTGCTGTAATTTCTTAGCCTTTTCGATCAGCATCTCGTCATTCTGATTAGCTAATGGTTCCAGCGTAAATGAGAAATTCTGCTGATCGGTAATCGAAAATGGCCAGATAACTTCAAAAAAGAAATCCATCCCTACCCACTGGGTAAAAGGTCTTTTGGTCTTTTGGTTGGTGTGCAGGCTTTGGTAGCCGTCTTTGCGTAGAATTACATCATAGTCGCCATACCAGGTAAAAGGCGTTGTTACCGGCGTTGTCCCGATTTCCTGATCATTTAGCCAGACGACAGCCCCACTGGGATTGGATTTGATCGTGATATAACGCTGATAGCGATTGGGCTTGCAGCCGGTGCTGATGATTATAACCGCAATTAAAAAACTGAATATTATTTTACGCATTTGTGCTCCACTATAGATTAAACTTCGTCTGGTAATTGTTCGGATGTTTCGTTTTGTCCGGCAGTAATGGCCCGATAAAAACACCACGCCAAACCGCCAACAATTATGAATATAATACTCGATAATACAATCCAGGCCGAGCTGTCCAGTTGGCCATTGATACTTCTTTCTAACATGATTTTGTTCCTTATTTTGTTAAAATACCCGCGTCTGGTTGATTATTATTGGTTTTTTTGTGTGGGTTCCAGAGTGCCAGTATAACTGCCAGCATGAACAGGAAGACATTAAGACTCAGCCCCAGGATATTTGATCCAATCAAATTGCCTTCGGCATCGATAATAAAACCTTCCTGGGTATTATCATATATACTCCAGATGGTAAGAGCCAATAAAATAGCAGGAACTATCAGCTTTATGGACCATTCCCACCAAACACCAATTTTCCAGTCACTGTTTTTGTTGGCATGAGCACGGAGCTTTTTCAAATCGAATACCCAGCCCACCACCAGGCACTCAATCAACCCAACTAACATAATACCCCAGGTTCCTTCCGAGACAAATGAATCAACAGTATCCAGCCATGATAGTCCACCACGAGTAAGGAATATTAGTCCTATGCAAAATCCTGTAATACTCATAACTGCCAACACAGTTGAACGTTTCCAGCCGGTTTTATCGATCATGCTCGCCAGAGCCGCTTCGGTAATAGAAAATGCTGAATCAATACCCAATAATATCAAGGCGATGAAAAATATAGCCGCGAAAATGCTGGCATGAGGTCCCAGATGGCTTAGAGCTTCGGGAAAAGCTACAAATGCTAAACCCAGCGATTTGCCACCTTCCAGTACCTGATCGACTGGCTGATTAGTTTGTACTGCCAGATATCCCATTGTCGCAAAAACTGCAATGCCGGCAATTACGCTGGTAGCTAAATCCGCTAGTCCGATTATTAGTGCATTATTATTGATGTCGCTCTTGCGATGCAAAAAACTGGCATAAGTTATCATTACCCCAAATGCGATAGTCATAGAGAAAAATACCTGTCCAAAGGCCGCACGCCACACATGTGATTTTTCCAGTACAGAAAAATCCGGTTCTAGAAAATATTCCAGACCATTAATCGCTCCCGGTAGGCTTACGCCCTTAAACATAAGTATCAGCAACATAGCCCAGGGTATAGGTACCGTCCATAAAACAATTTTGCTGACAATTTTTACGCCTTTTACTATTGATATAAACATCAGGGCCCAGATAATAGCCAGTGATGCCATGATTTCTATGCGAATCCCCGAAAGTGAATAGTTTTCGCTGTAATTGAGATATTCCTTGAAGAAAAAATTCTCAGCATCACCTTTCCAGGGCAACTCACTTTGAAAACTGAAATAAAGATAATTCAGGCACCATGCCAGAATCACTGCATAATAGCAAACAATGGCAAAGCTAAGAGCGATAGGCCACCAGCCTACAAATTCCCATTTGGGTCCGGCTTTACGAAATGCCCCCGGAGCAGCCAGCTGGGTCAGGTGCCCTAGTGAAAATTCCATAATCAAAAGTGGTATACCGATTATGATCATTGCGATAATATAGGGTATCAAAAAAGCCGATCCGCCATTGCTATAGCATTCGTGCGGAAAACGCCACACATTGCCCAGACCTACCGCCGAACCCACTGCCGCTAAAATAAATCCAGCTCGCGATCCCCAGTTTTCTCTTATTTCAGCCATAGTTTATTTCCCAATTATTCTTTTTCATTAACTTCATTTAAACCTAACAAAGTCATCGCGTCCCGTTCTACTATGTTTTTCAGGTTTTCGCGTGGCACAGCAGGCAGGCTCATATCCAGTGTTAGTTTATTGAGATTATAAAGTGATTCAATAGCTTCAGCGATAGTGAATTTCGGATAATCACTGCCTAGCAACAGCTTGTCGATCACATCATATTCATAGGCAATATTGAGAGAGCGGTACGCTTGCCATGGTTTGTCGGTCAAACCTGCGATATCCGCAAAAATATTTTTATGCTTAGCCAGCAATGCGACAGTCTGCTCGATCCATGGAAAACCCAGGTGGGAAATGATGATTTTCAAATCGGGAAAGTTTCGAGCCACTTCATCCAGTGCCCGTGGTTCAGCATTTTCCATAATCGCCGAGCTTGGCAGCGTATCGCCATACAGTAAGTATACCGGCATCCCAAATTCGCTCGCCAGGGAATAGATTTCCATTGCCCGGGTATGGCAAGGATGAAAACCCTGACAGGCAGGACTCAAAACGAGGCCAGAGAAGCCTTCTTCGCGATATTTTTGCACATTTTCGACGCTTTCGGGCCGATGTGGATCGATTCCGGCAAAGCCTATCAGTTTATCGGGAGCAGTGGCCATATACTCTTTGATATAATTATTGGGAATTTCCGAGCCCAAAAGGTCGCTTACAAATCCTAAAACAAAGGTGATATCCGCTGGCTCGGTCGCTTCCAGATGTTCAAAAAACTCCTTTTCAGTCGCTTTTGGGCCTGAAATACAAGAAAAACGCTCTGCCTGCCCTAAGCAATCCGTGCTGGGCCAAATGTGGCTATGACAATCTATTATCATATTTTCCATCCTGAAAATGATTTTTCACGTTATATACCCGATGGGTATAGTATCTGATAAATATAAGATTTAAGTATTATAACCCTGATTGAGTGGGTTGTAAAATGGTTTTTTTTGTAACAACTTCACCATGTGAAGAATTGATTGGCGATATGGGAATTAATACATTAGATGCAGATTTAACATTTATAATCTGACTCACGCTTGCTTAGCGGATCGCTACCGTTCGCTACTGTTTTGTTCTACCTTCTTCATGTATATAATTCTTCCAGCTGATGTGGGTATTTATTCAACGGGCAGTTTTCGCATTTTGGTTTGGGTTTGCAGTAGTTTTTACCGATTTGCACCAGCAGGGCGTGGCATTCATTGTATAGCTGGGTATCTTCCGGCAGATTATACTGGCAGTATTCTTTTAGATCTTCATATTGAGCATCAGGGTCGATTAGCTGATGGCGGGTCAGGATACGGTGGGTATAGGTATCGATGACAAATGTTGGTTTCTCCAGGGCATAGAGGATGATGCTGTCGGCGGTTTCAGGGCCTATGCCATTGATGCTGACGAGATCTTCACGTAATTGATAAACGGGATAATTCTTTAGGTTTTCGATATCGCCTTCGTGTTTTTCACAGAGGAAAGCGATGACGTTTTTCAACCTTTTTGTTTTAAGATTCAAATACCCCGATGGCTTAATCAGTGCAGCTAATTGCTCATTGGGCATATCACGAATAATAAACGGGTCAAGAGCATTTGCATTTTTGAGATTAGTGATAGCTTTTTCGACATTGGTCCAGTTGGTATTCTGGGTCAGGACCGCCCCGACAAGAACCTCAAATGGAGAATCCCCCGGCCACCAGTGCTGATGGCCAAAAGCGGTTAGCATGGTGTCGTAGAATTGTTGTAGGATGTTTTTTTTGTTTGTCATGATAATTTCAAAAAGCGAGTAAGTGAGTAAGCGAGAAAGCGAGTAAGTGCTCAATGTCGCTTCGCGTATCTTGTTTTAATTTTTTGGTGATATTGGATAAACTTTGATATTAATCACTGTTTTTCATAATATGATACACAAAAAGAAAAAAATCTCTGCATACAAAAGCTATTGCAATATTGCCATTTTTTCAAAAAAATTCGTCGATAATAAAAATACCTATTGTTGTTGCAAAAGAAACTGGTTTGTCCATAAGAATATCTCTTTAGTATTTTTTAACTTAATCGCTGAGTTTTTACTTTTTTTTGGCTTGTACGGTTTTTATGAAGCTATTGAGCATTCTTTCCAGTTCGTGGCATAATGAATATGCGTCTTCAGTTTTGTTATTATCGATATAATTTAGATTGCAGGCGATTTGCAGCTGTGTTTCGAGTTCGTAAAGCGAGGAAAGCGAAAAATGCAAAAAGCGGTCGAAATCATTTTTGCTGCTGCGGCCATAGCCTTCTGCGATATTGCTTGGCACAGAAACTGCTGCCCGACGCATTTGGCTGGTCAGGCCGAATTTCTCATCATCGGGAAAGGAAGCTGTCAGTTTGTACAAAATGGTCACCAGGTTCATTGCTTTTTGCCAAATCAGTAAGTCACGATAAGTCTGTCCCGCCATAACTAATCTTCCTTTCCGCTAATTTAAAATAAGGTACGCGAAGCAACACCGAGCACTTTCTCGCTTTCTCACTTACTCGCTATATTTTACAACATTCCTTTTGTACTGGGGACATCATTGTGGGTTGGATCAATCTTGACCGCATCGCTTAGGGCACGGCCCATGGCTTTGAAGATCGCTTCGGCAATGTGGTGGTTATTGGTGCCATAGGGGACATTGATGTGGAGGTTCAATCTGGCATTATTGGTAAATGCCCGGCAGAATTCTTCTACCAGTTCAACATCAAATTCGCCAATTTTACCGCTGGTATATTTTACATTATATATGCAGAAAGGGCGGCCACAGAGGTCGATTGCAACATTTGCCAGGGCATCTTCCATAGGCAGACTGCACGAAGCAAAACGGGTTATGCCGCGTTTATCGCCCAGGGCCTTGTTAAATGCCTGGCCCAGAACAATAGCGATGTCTTCGACGCTGTGATGGGCATCGATGTGCAGGTCGCCTTTGCATTTGACATTCAGGTCAAAGCGGCCATGCTTGGCGATGTGGGTCAGCATGTGGTCAAAAAAGCCAATGCCAGTGGCGATATCGGATTTACCGCAGCCATCAAGATTGATCTCCAAGGCGATATCGGTTTCATTGGTTTTACGTTCGATTGTTTCAATTCTGCTCATTTTTAATTCCTTTTTTCACCATGAAGGCATGAAGAGCATGAAGTTTAATTATTTGATTGTTATTTTTGTGATATCGTTCTCTATGTCAAGTGACGCGGAGTAGCTATAAGGGCCTTTGCTGCCTAATATGATTTCTAATATCCAATCATTAATAGTATTGTTTTTATCCAGCTTTCTTATGCCTTTTGTTACTTGTTGGTCATGGATGTGTAGTGATTTTAATTGCTCGTGGTTTTCTGCAAGTTCATTTGCATCGTTAACACAATTTTGATTTTGATTTCTTTTATTAAGATTGATTGAAAGGTCAATGCTTAATGTGCATGAATGATTATTGTTATCAATATCAGCGGTAAACTGTTGGCCAGTTAAATTATTGGAATATGTGTTTCCGTAAGTTACTGGTATCCATGCCGAAGTTTTTCGTAATGTGGTTCTCATTTGTTTTTCCCTTTCTTAATTATCTTTATGTATTTCATAATTTCATGGGGCTAATTATTCGCTTATTTAAGTATTTCCTGCAAAGCCTCGATCAGCTTGGTGTTCTGCTGGTCGGTGCCGATGGATATTCTTAGTTTATCGGCTAGCTCCGGGGTGTTGAAATAGCGAATGTAGATATTCTTCTCGGTCAGCTTTTCGAAGATGTCTGCAGCTGTGGTTGCAGCAGGTACGGTAGCTAACAGGAAATTGGTATTGCTGTCGCTTAGCTTGAAACCTAGTTCACGCAGGACGTTGGTTACTCGTGCCCGTTGGGTAATTATCAAATCACGGTTGGCTTGGAAGTGCTTCTGGTCCTTCAATGCTGCGGTAGCAGCTACCTGAGCGGCGATATTGATATTATAAGAATCCTTGACCTTGGTCATGGCCTTGGCGATGCGAGGCGAAGTCAGGCAATACCCAAACCGCATCCCCGCCAACGAATAGCCTTTGGACATCGAACGCAGGATGGCGATATTGTCGCAGGTCTGTAATAGCTTAAGGCAATTATCCGGGGCAAAGTCAGCGTAAGCTTCATCGATCAGCAACACGCCCTTAACCGCCTTTGCCAGTTCCGCAATTTTAGTCGGCGTGACAAAGGTGCCAGTCGGGGCATTGGGATTGCATAGAATCGTCAAAGCTGCATCGGTCTCGAACAAAGCTTTGGGTATATCAAAATCTTCCTCAAAAGGAATCTCAATAACCGGGCAGTTTTGAATATCCGCCAATATCGGATACAGGGTATAAGTTGGCACCGGATAAGCCATCGGGCGATTCTCATCGCAGCAGCAGCGCACCAGCATGGTCAAAATCTCATCGCCGCCATTGCCGCAGATGATTTGCTCTTCGGGGACATCGTGAAGCTTGCTGGCGACTTTGCGAAAATCGTCCCACATAACTGGTGGATATTTCTGGAATTTACCCGCATTAGCAGGATTTGCCAGATTCGCCAGGGCTTGAAATACTCCCGGAGCAGGGCTGCAGGGGTTTTCATTGCTATTTATTTTAATAACATCAGGGCCGGTGGGCTGGAAACCCGGTACATAGCCCTGCATTTTTTCTATATTTTCTCGGAAATTGTAACTCATAGTGCCAATATTATAGCATACTCATAATAGGCAGTCAATTGCAGGAAATGTTAATTGAGAGGGAAAAGTGATGCAATTAAAAATACATCTGCAAAGAAAGACTAGTACTCTTTACGGCGACGGGCAGGAGGGATGTTCATTTGACCACGGTATTTGGCTATAGTTCGACGGGCTACGGTTATCCCACTTTTTCCCAGTTCTTCGACCAACTGATCATCATTGAATGGCTTGGCCTTATCTTCTTTATCGACGATTTCCTGAAGTTTGGCCTTGATTGCATCCCATGACATCGATTCGCCATCGGCATTTGCCGTGCCCTGACTGAAGAAATACCGAAGTGGGAAAATCCCCGATGGTGTCTGCATATATTTACCGGATACCGCTCTTGAAACAGTACCGACATGTACGCCGATTTTTTCTGCTACTTCGACCATTGGCAGCGGTTTTAGGTGCTGATCGCCGAAATCAAAAACATCCCGCTGGGTCTTGATTACGTGATTGACTACCCGCATAAGTGTCGCTTTGCGCTGTTGAATCGATTCTATCAGCCATTGGGCGGACCTGACACTGTTTTGCAGGAATTCTTTGGCATCGCCAGCCATTTTTCCGGTTTTTATCATGTCAGTGTAGGTTTTATTTAGTTTTAATATTGGGGTGCTGCCATCGGCTAATCTTGCCGAATATAAATCATTTTCTTCATCGTAATCGACGATGATTTCCGGGATGATATATTCAGTCTGCATACCAGAAAACTGTAGACCGGGCCTGGGGTCCAGCTTGGAAATATTCTTGATTGCATCTTTGACATCTTCGATGCTACAGCCGATGCGTTTGGCAATCTGGGGATAGCGATTCATTTCAATATCTTTGAGGTGATGCTTAACCAGCTCGATTTCCAGAAAGTTGTCAGCTTTGTCGGCTTCTAACTGCAATAACAGGCATTGGGCTAAATCTTTGGCCGCTATGCCTATCGGCTCGAGTTCTTGTATCAGTTCCAGGGTATTTTTGACCTGTTCGATGGAAACTTCCAGCGGGTTGTTGGCTCTTAAACCCAGCTGTTCCTTGATTTTTGCTAAATCTTCGGTGAAATATCCATTATTATTAATTAATTCTATAATGACCAGGCCAATTTCATGAATAGTTTCGTCGCATTCTATAAAAGTCCATTGATCGGTAAGATGCTCGTGCAGAGTTTTCTCGCGGGCAGCGGTATTCTGCATAGCTTCAAGTTTGCGGTCTGGTTCGTTAGAAGAGCGTTTTTTTGCGATATATTCGTCACGATTCATATAATCGCTAAAGTCGCCTTCCTGATTGGCCATCCGCTCAAAATCGTCAGCATTATTACTGTCATCTTTTACGACTATGTCCTTTTCGGTTTCAGTTGTATCGGGATTGTCTTCAGAAGCCACTTCTTCATCGTAGCTGGGCTCTTCCAGTTCAAGGGTAGGATTGCTCAAAAGCTCCTGTTCGATGCGTTCCTGCAGCGCAAGCAGTGGAAGCTGCAATATCTCCATCGACTGGATCATGCGTGGAGCCAGCACCATTCGCTGGTCCATTTTCATTTGTTGCGACATATCAAGACGCATTAAAATCCCTCAAAAATAACAATATCAATTACAATATTAACAATATCGACAATTAAACCCCTAAAATTCACTAACAAAAACAATTTCGCCGCATGCGTAGTGCTCTAGTTTGATATTTTTGGCACAACCTCAAGCACGAAGCGTATGGAAGTAGCTTCCACCGGAAGCGGCAAAAATACCAACAATCAACAACAATCTCGCCGCACGCGTAGTGCCTAGCGCATTTCTGTGCGGCCAGTGATAGCGTCAATCAGCACATTTTTGTTTGCATACTCAATTGACCCACCAGCCGGCAACCCTCGGGCCAGCCGGGTAATTTTTACACCCAGATCGCTAATCAGCGAGCTGATATAAAGCGATGTTCCGTCCCCATCCATATTCGGGTTGGTGGCCATCACGATTTCTTTTATGCCATCATTTTGTATACGTTTAATCAAGGCATCAATTGTAAGATCATCCGGTGTTGTACCTTCAAGTGGCGCCAGATGGCCTAGTAATACATGATAGCCCCAATTGCAAACCCCGGTTTCTTCCAGGTTTATCAGGTCTTTGTGCTGTTCCACGACACAAATCACTGTTTGATCCCTTCGAGTATCACTACATATAGGGCAAAGTTCAGTTTCGCTGAGATTATAACAGCGGTTGCAATGACGAATTTTTGTTTTTACCTGGTGGATTGCTCTTGCCAGTTCCAGCGCTTCTTCAGCAGGTTGTTTGAGCACAAAATACGCCAGTCGTTCAGCTGTCCGAGAGCCTATACCGGGTAGATTCGCAAACTGAGCCATCAGCTTATTGATACTTTCTGTATGTATTTTGTTACTCATGTTTTCCCAGCATGGGCAAAGCCCATCCTACCTTATACTTTCTTTCGAAATCGTATGCACGGAGCTAACGGTTGTAGCTTTCAACACTAAATATCAATATAATTACGTTGCACGCATAGTGCCTACATATTGCCGAGCATATCGGAGATATTACCGATGCCAGGGACATTGAGTCCACCGGTCGCCTGAGCCATTTTTTCTTTGGCTACTTCGGCGGCCTTTGTAACTGCTGAATTTACTGCGGCCTTGACAAGGTCTTCGAGCATTTCCAAATCTTCGACATCTACCGCGTTTTTATCGATTTTCAGTTCGACTACTTCGAATTTTCCATTCATTTTGATAGTGACCATACCACCGCCACTGGAAGATTCAATAATTTCTTTTGCCAGCTGTTCTTTCATTTCCTTCATATTTTGTTGAAGTTCCTGAACCTTACCCATAATGTCGCCAAATCCAAACATGTTTATATCCTCAATATAGTCAAAATTATTTATTATTTTTGCCAATTCGTTCCAGACTGATTACTGAGCCTTCCAGGGCTTTAATGACTTTTTGCACATTAGGGTCATTGTTGGCTGCCTGAACCTGTTCGGTATTAGGCTTGGCCCCTGGAGCGATCAGCTGTTTTTTTTTACTTGTTGATTCTTTAGTTTCAGATATAGCCATAGACTCATTTGAAACAATAAGTTTTATCTCAATATCATGGCCTATTACTTTTGTCATCGCCTTTTTGACAATGGTCAGGCCGCCTTCTTGTTCTTCCAGATTTTTCTTAAATCCCTGATCTTTTTCTTTATAGGCTATTGTCAGCACATTACCCTCGAAGCTATGCGGGCTGGATGGCTTTAAGGAAAAGCCCTGGCTCATCGCTCCGGCTTTATTAAGCCCGGCCAGAATTGTTGACCAGTTTTGTTGAAAATATTGGATGGACAATTCAGCAGGGGCTTGTACTGTAGGTCTGGCTGTAGCTGTTTTTGGTGCCTGCTTATATTGATTGAAGCTGCCAGCGGGTTTTGACGCGACAGGGCGGTTGGCTGGTGGCTGAGCTGGTCGTGACACATTTGTTGCCCCGGCGGTTCCAATCTTACCTAAGCGGTCGATTAAAACCTTGGTATCCATAAAGCGATCCGCGGCGGTCAGTCTCACAATGGCCGCTTCCAGCAGTGCCCGGCCCGATGTGCCAGACTTCAATGAACGTCTTAGCTCTTCGGTAACGGTTATATAATATACCAGGGCTGCACTGTCGAAGTTTTTAGCCTGATTTACCATCGTATCACGCGTTGGCTTGTCGATTATTTCGACTAGTTCAGTATCAGCACCGCAATTACTCAATACCATTAAATCACGATAGTGATCCTGGAGGGCACCTGCTAATGCTTCCAGTGACAGCCCTTCATTGATTGCCTGATCGATTTTTTTCAGCACTAATGCAAGATCGCCATTGCCCATCGCCTGGGCCAAATCAATAATGACCTGGTGCTTTGGCACTCCCAGTAATTCATTTAAAGATTCCAGCGTAAGATTTTCCGCCGACATGCTCAGCATCTGGTCCAGTAGTGACAAACCATCCCGCATCGACCCGCGTGCTAACCTGGCGATACGGCGCACCGCATCTTCGTCGGCTTTAACACCTTCGCCTTTGAGCACCTCAGTTAAGTGTTTAGCGATATCTTCGGTTTGAATATTGCGAAAATCAAAACGCTGACAACGGGAAAGAATCGTAGGCAGGATTTTCTGAGCTTCGGTAGTAGCAAAAATGAATTTGACATGTTCTGGCGGTTCTTCCAGAGTTTTCAATAATGCGTTAAACGCACTGGTCGAGAGCATATGTACTTCATCGATAATATATATTTTATAGCGGCTGCGAGCCGGGCTATAGATAGCGTTCTGGCGAAGCTCACGAATATGCTCGACACCAGTATTGGAAGCACCATCGATTTCGATAACATCTATGTCATTGCCTTCGCTGATAGCGACACAGCTGTCGCATTTGCAACAGGGTTCTGTGGTAGCATTGTCAAAGGCTGAGCAATTCAGGGCTTTGGCCAGAATTCGGGCCATTGAGGTTTTGCCCACGCCTCGGGTTCCAGTAAATAGATAAGCATGTGCAACTCGATTGGTAGCTATAGCGTTTTTCAGAGTTTGAGCTATGGCTTCCTGGCCAACTACATCGTCAAATGAGTCAGATCGGTATCTTCTTGCTAAAACTGTATAGGACATGATATTCTCTAAAGTGCTTCTCTAAAAATAAATTCTTGAAGTAGCTAAAAAAGTCCAAAAAAAAAGACTCATACAGAGCCCGAAACCAAAGCGCCGGGCATGGATTAAAACCAACGCTATTAAATATTCTATTATTTTATCTCAATTGTCAGCACTCAGTATAGGGGTCAAGGCGACAACGGAGCCGGCCAACAATGTCATTTCCACAACATTCAGCCCTAAGCTTAATAGTGCAGGTTACCCGAACACAACGAACCGCACACTTATGGCTGCTCCCTTCCGGGTCTGACCAGGTTCATGTCGTCCGTTTGTTCGGGACCTGCGTAGAACAATATAATAAATTTCCGAGCAATGTCCATGCCAAAATGGCAAATTTATGTAAATTTCCGTATATTTTCCCTGTCTATAGCTTTTTTCCGTGATAAACCTGATTTTTTGGAAATTTTAATTCGAATGTTCCCTCGTAGATACTGGGCATGTCACGGCTCATCCAGATAATTCACTAGTAGAAAAATAAATTCATCTCGGCATTTAGCCCTGATATCCGAGTAAAAATACTGGACATATCATGTTTTTTCTGGTAAATTTTAGCTATATTAGAATTTGGGATATAATATTTTTGCTGTTGATGGGAGAATTTTAATGATTAAATTTATTTGTGATAGTTGCGATAAAAAGCTTTCTGCTCCGGTTCAGTATCAGGGCAAAGCGGTAAAATGTCCGCATTGCAAGGTCAGGTTGATCGTTCCTGCCGAGCAATCTTGCCAGCGGGAGGAACCAGAAAGCATCTGGACTGATGAGCTGATTAATGAAACCCTGAATCAACCCAAGTCCCTTGACAGCAATGAATATTGCCCGGATTGTGGCCTGGAAATAACCATCCAGGAAAAAGAAACTACCTGTCCGCATTGCAAAGCTGATTTTCGTCCGCAAAGTGCCAGTTATTTTGTCCATCATAAAAACAGCAGTATCCCTGTTGATGACCCTATTGATAAACCGGTATTTTATAAGGCTTCAGCGGCCTGTTTTGCCGGGGCATTTATCGTAGCAGTTGCCTGGGCATGGCTATCAAAGATGACCGGGGTATCATGGGGAATTTATTCATGGTTTGTCGGCATTGGCTCTGGTGTTGGCGGCTTATTGTTGTGCCAGAAACACAATCGCAGTCTTGGCGTAGTTGCTGCTGCTGCCGCTTTTACGGGTCTGATACTGGCTAATTTACTCTTTGTGATATGGGTAGGAGCGGAACTCCGGTCAAGAGCCGAAAGCCATGCCCAAATGATAACCGACAGCACTTCAAATATTGCCATGCGGGTTCAGGGCGATGATGTTTTGATATGGTATATCAATAAAAATGCAAAATTGAAATCTAAGACAAAAGAAATATTCCAAAAATTACAGGTTGATGAGCTTTCCTTCTATGATATTGCCGATGAGCAGAAAGCAGGCATTGCAAAAATTCTCGATGATAATCTCACTGTCATAAGAAAGATGGATTTCGATACCAAAAAGCAAACCCTGTACGAGTACAATTTGTATTATCGGCATCAAGCTGTTGACAACTACCAGTCAACCCCGGTCTTTGAACGGTTCAGAGCTAATATGGGATTGTTAAGTATAGTGTGGTACCTTCTGGCTATCACCAGTGCTTATAAAATCTGTGGGAGTTAAGTGCAGATGATGATATTGCAAGCAATGTTTGCCATAAATCACTGCTGATCTGCCATAGATGCCCCGTGTTATGTCACATATGAAGCGTAAGATGTCGCATATGACCCGTGATATGCCGCATATGAAGCGTGATATGTCGCATATGAAGCGTGATATGCCTCATATGAAGCGTGATATGTCGCATATGAAGCGTGATATGTCGCATATGAAGCGTGATATGTCACATATGAAGCGTGATATGCCTCATATGAAGCGTGATATGTCACATATAAAGCGTAAGATGAGGCATATTACCCGTGATATGTACCATAATGCGGCGTATGGGCAGGGGTTTAATCCATATAAAGCCCTGTGAGCAATAGGTTTATCATGAAATATGCCTGATAAACCCGGTTGGCTGGCCCCAGCTAATCATTTTTATGCTGGGTATGGGTAACTTCATAGCCATGTTTTTCCAGTTGCCTCTGAATATCCTTGATATGCAGCCGGTTTTTGGTTTCGATAGTGAATGATACTTTGACATCGCCTACCGGAGCTCCGCCGCAATAGCGATGCTGATAAACTTCCAGAATATTGGCATTTTCTTTATGGAAAACTGCGATAACTTCTTCTAATGCCCCGGGTTTATCTTTGAGCATTGTTGACATCTGGGCGATACGTCCTCCAAAATCCAGACCGCGGTCGATAATACGCGATAGAATATTAACATCGATATTACCACCTGAAATAATTGAGACCACTTTTTTGCCTTCGAGTGCGGGAATTTTTTTGTTCAGCAGGGCAGCTATCGCAACAGCGCCGGCACCTTCGACAACGATTTTTTCGATTTCCAAAAGCAACAGAATCGCATTACATATTTCATCATCATTTACCGTTACAATTTCATCGACATAACGTTGGGCCATTTCCAGAGTCAATGGCGATACTCGTTTGACTGCGATTCCATCGGCGATAGTGCCTTTACCGACAACATCCTGGATTTCACCTTTAGCAAGCGATGCTCTCATACAATCCAGACCTTCGACTTCCACGCCTATAATCTTAATTTTTGGATTGACTTTTTTGACATAAGCTCCAATCCCGGCTATTAACCCGCCGCCTCCCACCGGCACTACGATGGCATCTATATCTTTGCATAAATTATCCTGCAGCACTTCCATGCCGATGGTTCCCTGGCCGGCTATTACATGAATATCTGCAAAGGGATGAATGAATATCGCCCCTTCTTCTTTTTCCAGTTCTAGGGAATATTCATAGGCATCATCATAAGTCTCACCTTTGAGGATAACATCGGCATCCCAGCTTTGAACCCCCATCACCTTTATCAGGGGCGTTCCTTCAGGCATTACAATCCGGGCGCGAATACCCATACGCTTGGCATGGTAAGCTACCCCCTGAGCATGATTGCCAGCACTGGCGGCAATTACCCCGCACTTTTTCTCTTCAGGGCTTAATTTCAGTAAACGATTCAGGGCACCACGTTCCTTAAATGCCCCGGACATTTGCAGATTTTCCATCTTTAACAGCATATCGCAATTGCACATACCAGATAATACATGCGAACGTCTTACTGGTGTATTGACAATATATTCGTGGATTTTACTGTATGCTTTTTCTACATCCTGCTTATTTATCATTTTATTTAACTATCTGATTTTTTGGTGATGTCCAGTGTCATATTTCGAACTTACTACTGTTGCAATATCTGGATATTAATGTCTATATTACTTAAATATTCAGGTAAAAGCAATGGGTTCTTTCTATGAGGATAAATATATATTTATTATTGAAATCAAAAGTCAATAGACTTGGGTTTGAATATTTGCTAAAGTTAAATACCTGAGTTTTAACTCTTATTATTGTTTTGAGAGTGAAATTATGAGAATTACACATTTGTTACATATTATTATACTGCGTTTTAAAAGGAATTATAGACATGTTTAGAATGGGATATTTATATTTGATATTGTTTTTTGTATCAACTGTTAACGCAGGTTTGGAGCGACAAGCTCATAATATAGATTTTGACTGGAAATTTATCTGCAAGGATATCTCATCTGCCAGTAAGCTGGATTTTGATGACTCTGACTGGCGTATACTTGATTTGCCACATGATTGGAGTGTTGAAAATGGATATTCACCAGAGAATACCCCTCAGAACGGATGGCTTGCAGGAGGGATTGGGTGGTATCGCAAGACCATTGATGTTCCCGAACAATGGCTAAAAGGCAAAATTCTGCTTTGCTTTGATGGTGTTTTTATGAATTCCCAGGTTTTTATTAATGGCAATGCTATTGGTGGCAGGCCTTATGGCTTTATGAGTTTCTCCTGTGATTTAACTGAATATTTGAAAGCTGGTGTCAATGTCATAGCTGTTCGGGTTGATAATACTCCTGTGCCAACATCAAGGTTCTATCATGGCAGTGGGATTTATGGCCATGTTGAATTGCTGATTATGCCCAAAACGCATATTGTTCCCAATGGTGGAATATTTGCCAGAACGATCAGGGCTGATAGCTCTGAAGCTTTGCTGGCAATTGATACCGAAGTATTAAATAATCAGGACATTCCTGTTTCGATTAATATTTGTCAGAAACTACGCAATATTGCTGATGAGGTAATCGCTCAATCTAATCCTGAGAAAATAGTTATTAAACCCGGTCAAACTGGAATTGCTCAACAGGAACTTCATGTTGAGCATCCGGTATTATGGTCGACCCAAAGCCCATATCTTTATAGTCTAGAAACCATTGTAAAAGAAGATGATGTCCAAATCGATAAGGTCCAGACATCGGTGGGAATCAGAACTATCCGCTTTGATGCCGATACTGGATTCTGGCTTAATGACAAAAATATCAAGCTCAAGGGGGTATGCGAACATCTGGAACTCATGCCTGTTGGTCTTGCTGTCCCTGATGCGCTGATAGAATGGAGACTTAAGCAGCTCAAGAGTATGGGCTGCAATGCTATAAGAACAGCCCACAATCCTTTTACTCCAGCGTTTTATAAAATTTGTGACCAATTGGGTATTTTGGTGATGGATGAGATTTTTGATGGATGGCATCGCAAGGGCGCCAATGATTATGGCGGACGTTTCTTTGACCAATGGTGGAAACAGGATGTCAAAGATTGGGTTAGACGTGACAGAAATCATCCCTGTATTGTGATCTATAGTATTGGGAATGAAACTGGTCATAAAGATACAAATGATATAACTGGCGAGATTAGAAAGTATGATACAACTCGCCCGTCAACCGGCGGTACAGTTTTTTATGGAGTAGATGTATCCGGTTTTAATGGCCCCGGCGGCATGCCGGGTGTGCTGGAAAAATTCCACAAAGATAATCCTGATCAGCCTGTTGTGCTTACTGAAGTTCCGCATACTATTCAAACTCGCGGATTTTATCGGGTTAGAAACTGGTGGCGTGACAAAGGCGGCAAACGTCATGATTATGAACCTTATGCCGATGAGCAGATTTTCTTTGATGGACATCCACGGTATAAATCTTCTTATGATAATGCTGGAGTGCGTATTAATGCCAGAACCAGTTGGAAGCGTACTCGTGACTTACCGTGGATAAGCGGCGAATTTCGCTGGACAGGTTTTGATTGTTTTGGCGAAGCTCATTTTATGGGTGCCGAGTTCCCCAAACGTATTTATAATTCTGGTGTGATTGATCTGGCGGGTTTTCCCAAGGATCATTATTACTTCTATCAAAGCCAGTGGACTAAAGAACCGATGGTTCATCTATTGCCCCACTGGACACATCCTCACCTTAAAGTGGGAACAGAAATTCCTGTCGTAGCTTATTCTAATTGCGATGAAGTTGAGTTATTTCTAAATGACAAAAGCCTTGGAAAACAGAAACCCGGTGAATTATTGGATTTTGTCTGGCATGTTCCCTGGCAGGCAGGAATTCTTAGAGCAAATGCTTATATTAAAGGAATTCTAAAAGCCAGTACAATTGTCAAAACTGCTGACCAGCCAGTTGATATAAAGGTTGAAGTGTCAAATAATAACCTTAATGCCAACAGAAGAGATGTTAGTCTAATAACTCTCAGTGCTATTGATTCTGAAGGTATAATGGTGCCATGGTGCAATAGTCGGGTTGATTGTCGCATTGATGGGCCGGTAAAGCTTTTAGGTTTTGAAAATGGCGATCCTATGGATGGTACCAATAATGGAGAGCATTGGCGCAAACTTTTCTATGGAATGGCTCGGGGTTATTTCCAAAGCAATGGCCAGACTGGACCGATTGAAATTACTGTGGCAGCGATACTGGGCGATGAACTATTCCAGGATAAAACTCTAGTTGCTGTTGATGTGGAAAGGGCGATGCTCCGGGGCCAGAAAAAAAATTGCAAAATGATGATATATTACACAATAGATGGTTCAGAACCTGATATGTCATCAATGATTTACACAAAACCTTTTGCAATAGATAAGTCAACCGTTGTTAAGGTGCTGGTTGTTAAGGATGGCGATTCATGGCTTAATTTGCAGGCCGAATTTAAAAAAGGACCGGAGCCGTATATAACTGATCCAAGATGGGAAACTGCCAATAAACCGGATAAATTTAATGGACCATTTGATACTGAAATTCTTGGCAAGTGGCAAGAGAATGCCCAGATTTTTATCTTCAAAAAAGATGGCTTATTATATCGAGTTAATTCCAACAAACAATCGCCGGTGGCATACTGGTGGTATGATTTCCCCAATGATACTTTTGAGAATCCCGATTTTGCCGGAGCAGGGCAGTTGCGCTGGATTAATTCAGGGCAGGTGTCTAAATTGACATTGATTTCTCAGAAGGCAGATATTCTGGAGATATCGACTGGTTCAAATATTCGTAGATTTAAAAAATGAAGTACATTTTACATTATTGATTTATCCAATAAAACATTACACTTGTTGTTATGTCAAGTGTAATGTTTTATGATATATCTATGAGAAGTAAGTGCTGTTATAATCCTGGCGTTGGTATCGCTGCTTTCCAGGTTTCCGGAGCATAGCTTGAATTACCTGGATAGGCAGATTCCCGCGTTAGAGAATAATCCTGACCATCTGCTTCGATAGGCCATGGTTCGGTGTCGGCATAGAGCATTTCATCGACAATTATCCAGGATATATCAGCAGGCAAATCCGGGTTATCAGAGGCCTGAGGCATTTCAATGGAAATTCTTTCAGACCGATTAGACAGCGAGCCAATCCATGGCCCAACAATGTCAGTGCCAGCGGTTAAATTTGAAACCCCATAAGCCAGTTCAAATGCCGCCAGACTAGCAGGTTCAGCTATCGGGTCAAATGGTACAATGATAATCCTTTGGCCATTAGTTAATGCAGTGCCAGGGGCAAAACTGAATTGTACTGCACCATCCAGCCTGAAAGTGCCAGATTCATTCTGAACCATCACCGCCGAACCAGTATTATTGTAGATTTCGATATATTCATCTTTGCCATCAACCGGATGATACATCACTTCGGAAATAGTCAAATGGGCTGGTATCTCGGTAGTCTGGGTATCACGGGAAGGACTCAAAGTAAATAAATATGGCGCCCCGGATGGATACCTGCCATAGGTTAAACCATTGGCCTGACCTTTGAATCTGATAACATCGACGATCCGCCCCGGTTGTCCCGTTGGCAGATAACTAAGCAGTAATTGTTCACCTGCTTTATTTAAGCCAAAACCAGAAGTTATCGGATTATGAAAATCATTTATCTCATCATAAGAAATATAATCACCGCTGGCAATTGTAGTTGCAGGTAATGTCCATTTCTTTAGGTTATCTGGGTTATCAGAAACATACCAGGTATCCGCGGCAATATTAATCGATTGCTCAGATGCATTATAAAGCTCGAACCAGTCATTGGAATCATAAGGCGGATTATCAAAATCGGTATGGGCAGCGATCTCGTTTATCATAAGATTTTCAGCAGCGATAGGGTCATCTGCCCCGGGTGAGCCATTGATATATGTTGAAGCTTGCCAATTGAATGGCCATTGGAGTGTGCCATCAGGTTCACCCGGTATAGCCGAAACCAGCGGCACAAGAGAATGCCCATTGCCATCAGCAGCTAAAGGCCACAGACGGCTATCGGCATAAGTAAAGGAAACGATTGTCCCATTCCAGTAATCTTCCAGTTTGATTTCTTCGCCAGAATTACTGAGTTTACCATCATATTCACCTGCGATTATTGAAGATATTGCAGGATATTTACTTAAAAAAGCAACTCGGTCTTTTACGATAAGTACAAATTCTCCTGGTTGTAGGGTAGTGATATCTGAACCAGCAAAATCAAAGGTAATACCTTCGGTGAATGATACAGTGGAAATATCCAGATCCTCATCACCTGTATTTTTTAATTCAACAAATTCATAATCAGTGCCTTCGGCGGGGTCATACATTAATTCAGTAATGCGTAGTGATGCCATATTGCCAATAGCAATAGGTTCACCAGCGATAATTTGAATGTGTTCAGACCAATGGCCCCATTTGCCAGTATTATCTTTGAATTTAACACGAACACGATAGGTATGCCCGGCTTTAATTTTTGAAGCAGGGAATGTCAGCGTTTGTTGGAAAGTAGTAAGTTCCTCAGATTGCCATGCCGGCACATATCCATAAATCCGGGGCCTTACTCCTTCATAAATTGGATTAGACGTATGGCTGGCTTCAGCAATTCGCCATTGCATTGCCGCAAAAGTGTCATTGCCCTGCGGGTCAGAAAATTCTGAACAGCTGAACCGTAAATCATTAGTTGGATAACCTTCAGTTCCAATATAGCTTAGTATGGGAGTATCCGGTATTGAATCTGCATCACCTTCGGAGTCAGCAAAATCCCTGATATAAGCAGCATGGCCACCAGTCTGAGTAGAGTAAACACCACCAGTGAAAGCAAATTGTTTCATTAAATAAACTCGGTTTTCCATAGTCCCCCAGTCCTGATTACCCGTGGTTGCTGGCCCATCTTTCCAGCGGTCGCGGTCAGCCCGGCTGAATTCAGAGATGATTTCAGCTAAATCATCGATCATGGTATTGATAATTTCCGGCTGGAAGACAATATCGCCTAAATGCCGCATGGTATTGCGATGTTCCTGCTTAAAATCCGGTTTCGGCGGATAAACGCCATCATAATAAAAATATCCGCCAGGATTGCCAGGATGATCCGCATAAATTGCTTCTTCTGGATAGTCGCCTTTAGCGCTTTCATCAGACGCCCAGGTTGGCCCCCAGGATGCATCTGAATCATGTATGAAAGTTCTCATTTGCCCATAGGGATGCTCAGCATCAGGGATAGTAAAGAACCACACCCGGTTTTTTAACCAGTTATCTGTTGGGGCATAATCACGATGTCTGACAAATTCACAAATGGTATTATAACGATACCAGTGATCATAATCGACATAGGTATTGAGCCAATCGCCCGATTTGTCTGGGTCTAGATTGTTCCTGATATTTTGAAAATCTTCATCACCAGTTGTCGAATATAAACCTTGATTCCTTTTTATTTCATTTCCATCTTTTGTACCATATTTCAATTTATACATATTGCCGTCTTCAAGCCCACGACTTTTTATAAATCTTGAATCATAATCTTCGGTGCCCAGGAACATGCCCCAGAAATCACCATAATATTGGCCAAATGACGTATTGGGAGCTTCTTCTACACCATCAACAACTCTAAAGTGCACAGCAAACATTTGTGCCGCCGGTACTCCAACTAATTCACATAAGTCATTGTTCATGGTTTCAGTTAAACCAAAGTTACCATTTCCCAGGGCGGTATCGCACATCTTACCAAAATTGAGCGAACGCCATTTTTCCGGAAATTCATTACCGTATCTGTCATGGGCCTGTAGATAGTTGCCTTTGTTGAATCGGAATCTAAAAGGTCGCTTGCCAGCCCCGCCATAACGCTGGGTTCTTTGTCGCAGGCGATAATGAATGTGGTCATAAACTACTCCATCATATATCATGGTAGCAGGCCAATTAAATTTAGCCATTGCTTCAGTTCCTGAAACGCGGTCGGAAGAATTATACGCCACGCATGTTGTCATATCCGTAGCTCTGGTAATGAGAGAATACACCGGCAATGAAGTCATAACTTCTTTTGGATATACATATCCGGCACCGCCAGGACTAACCGATTTGTATGATGCTGTATATGCCGGAACACCATCATAAACATAATATGCAAAATTGAGCGATGGGTCATCGGTAAAAGGTGCTCTAACTGTATTGTTTTCATTGTCAGTAACACTAATTCGATAGCGGACAAGTGTTCGGTTTGAAGTTTGAACCGGTATTACTGCACTGTAGATGTCCTCTTCGGTCAAGTCCATTTCCACTGTAGTCCAGTTTGCAGGATTTTCATAAGCGGCATTATCAGTGAACGGTGTACTGGGGCTGGAATTCAATACGCTTATGGATAAAGGTAGATGTGATGGTATATAAGATCCTGGCATAACCAGTTGATAGCTAAGCATTACAGAGGCCACTCCATCGGGGTCTGTCACTTTGGCGGTAATAGTAGTTTCCTCTGATGTTGTTGGCACCTTTGGCGAATGTTTCACCTGGCGAATATTTGGCGGAGCATTATCCTTAAACGATTTGTTTTTTGCTTTTGGTGTTGGACTGAATTGATTATGCAAACTGTCTGGCAAGGTCTTTAGTGTCATGTCAAAAGTTAAATCACTGGAACCAATTCTGGTATTAAGTACATGTACAGCAATTGTATTTGTTCCTGCTACTAGATAAGAACCAGCGTTTTCTAATGTAATAGTTTCAATTTCAGCTTCATGATTGATGCCGGTTGAATCATAATCTTTTGGACCATCACCTACATGAGGGCGGGCCACTTCGGTACCATTAATCCAGATAATACATCCATCATCAACTCGAACCATAAGTTCGAGTTTGTCATTATTTGCCGCTTGGGCAGATATATCAAATTCTTTACGTAGATAAATGGTAACATAATTATCTTCCATATCGCTGAGAATCGTATTGTTAAAACTATAATCGTAGCCAAATCCACCCTGACCCTGAGACCACAGCAGATCAGGTATATAACCGACCTGATTCCAATTGGCTGGCGGCTCTGATTCTCCTTTGCGATAATACCATTGTTCTTCTGCATTGATCAGAGTAATTTGTTCTTCAACTTCAATGCCATAGCCTGAAGCACGCCAGCTGGAACCCAGATCATTGTCTAATGAAGGATTCATTAACTCCATGGAACACCCATCGCCATCGCTGGCTATTGGCCAGGGGAAACTGGTTCCATAGTCAACTTCATCGACGGTTTGGCCCAGATTGTTTTTTAATACAATTTTTTCACCATCACCTGACAGTCTACCAGCATAAGGGCCTAAAGCCGAAACACCGAATTTGTTCGACATAGCCACAGGGCTTTGAGAAACTATTAGATACTGACCTGATGCTATTTTTGTACCAGCTGGAAAAATATAGGTGATCCCATCATCAAAATACCAGTCCGATAAGTCTACTTCAAAATTCATAGGATTATAAAGTTCAATAAATTCAGTCAGATCAGTTTCAGGTGATGGATCATAATGGATTTCGTTGATAATTATATCGGCAGAGCCAACCTTGCTCCAATTGTTGGCCAGCATGGAAAAGTCGGCAATATTGACTTTACCTTCAGCGTCTTTGGCTATGTCAGCTGGGCTTGAAGCACCTTGCATCCATTCTTGCGATAATATCGCCAAATCCTGAATGTCTACTTTGCAATCCTTATTAATATCCCCGTCCGGGCAGGCCGCCAGTGCTGATTGCACCGTTAGGGTCAAAGCCATTGCTGCTGTCAAAATAATTCGATTTAGTATAGATTTCATTGCCTAACCTTATAATCTGGGGCTGTCTATTGCCGGATATTCAGTCAAAATTATTTAAACGCAGGGGATTACGTTTTTGTAAAACTGGTAATTTTAGCGGATAATTCTTAATCAGCGGTGCTACCACCGGGTTTTGGAGTGGGTTTGTATTTATACAACTATTGGCATAATGTCTTGTTAAATAAGCCTTTATGCATCCCTCCTGTTTTGAATATCCTTAAATACAAAATAAAATAAGGCTCATAATCTTGTATCGTCTTTAATATTCGCTAGCTTTACCCCTTTATTATAATTGAAATCAAGCCTAAAATCCACACTAAAATCTAAAGGTGAGCGAGTTTATTTGGTGGCAAACCTAAAGCCATATCCAATATCAACTTAGCAAATGACTCGTGCTTAAAATTGGTCTTCCGGGCTTGTAACCAACAATAGCCATAAAAAAAATCTGGTTTGATCAGTGATAATCAATCACAAATTGACAATTTCAAAACAAACAATTAAAAACCAATTGCATCAAAACAGGCCTTGCCAGCTAAAAAATCCACAAATCCATTAAAACAATCGTTGGCTATTGCCCAATCAAATCCGCGAAAATCCGCCAGATCCGTCAAAATCCGTGTGCTATTCTTATATTTTTACCCTGCCACTAAAAAATCTCACTCACAATCTAAAGTACCACAAGTTTACAATTCTCATGACTTCTTTGCCACTCAGCAAGAAATTCAAACCCAATGTTGGCACTTAAATAGTTGCCCAATCGATTCGGGTTAATCCGGCCCATCTCTACACTATTATTAATTTTTCGATTTATAATGCTGTTTTTATTCACATTTGGATTTTGCATAATAATTATACATATTTTTCCATAATATCATGCAATCACCCTTGACACCGCTACAAAATTCACCAATAATCAAAATCCTGTTAATGAAGCTATTCTTACTGCTTCAAATATGAATTATAATTATTGGAGAATAATAATGCTTAAACAGATTTCGTTGTTATTGATTGCTATGTTTCTTTTTACAGGCTGTAATACATTTGGCTCTAAAGCTCAGGTCACCCAAGAGCAGGCTAAGATCGCACAAACTGTTTCTAAAGTTTGTAAATGGATGCTGGATAATCGCACCGAAACTGCCGGGGGCAAACGCCATGATACCAACTGGACTGTCGGGGCCTGGTATTCCGGGGTTTACGCAGCTTATGATTTAACAAAGAATCCTGAATTCTTAAAACCTTTGATGGCTATGGAAACTACGACACAATGGAAAGTTGGCCGCAGCCCACTATTTGCTGATGATCAATGTATCGCTCAGACTTATCTTGATTTATACATGAATGTCAAAAAAGATCCGGCAATGATTGCCAATACTCAAAAGGTCCTTGACAGCATGATGGCTAAACCGGTTGATGGTGATATGACTCATCATATGCAGGTTTGTTATAAGGGTGAGTGGTCATGGTGTGATTCGCTTTATATGGGCCCGGCGGTTTGGAGCAAACTTGCCCAGGCGACCGGTGAACAAAAGTATCTCGATTTTATGGATAAAAAATGGTGGAAGACTTATGATTTTCTTTTTGATAAAGATGAAAGCCTTTATTATCGTGATGCGGCATATTTTAATAAAAGAGAAGCTAATGGCGCCAAAGTTTTCTGGTCTAGAGGTAATGGCTGGGTGATGGGCGGTTTAGCCCGGGTAATAGAATCAATGCCACAGGATTACCCTTCACGTCCTCGCTATATCGAACTCTATAAAGAGATGGCTGCCAGAATAGTCAGCATTCAGCAGGAAGATGGGCTTTGGCATTCCAGCTTGCTTGACCCGGCAAGTTATCCGCAAAAAGAAACCAGTGGCTCAGGTTTTTATTGTTATGCCTTGGCGTGGGGTGTTAATAATGGCATTCTTGACAAAGAGCAATATCTTCCAGCTGTAGATAAGGCCTGGAATGCTTTGCTTTCTTGTGTTACAGAAGAAGGCAAATTGACATCAGTGCAACCTATTGGTGCTGACCCACGCAAATTCGATCCCGACTCAACAGAAGTCTATGGCGTAGGAGCATTTCTGCTGACAGGACATGAAATGTATAAATTAGCCGAAATTCGCTAAATAATCTGTTTATTAAGACCCTGCTGTGGTTTTATCCAAACTTTATTATCCCTTGCAAATCTGGTCTGGAAAAGTATAATGTTGACCAGATTGACAAAGGATAATTATGCCCGCAGCTATTAATATAATCGCTAATGAGCTCATAGCCAAAATCAGAGCTTTAGCACCGAAATATGACCGGCATGGCCCAAAAATTTACCGTTTTGAGGCCGACATAGATGATATTCTCATTTTTGACTGGCTGATTTGCCAGGGCCGGTATCCCAAATTTTATTTTTCTAACCGGAAAAATACCTCTCAATTAGCGGCATTAGGCATAGCGGATATGCTAACGGATAGATCATGTGCTGATTTTAATGAGTCAATATCAATTATCCAGGCCAATCTGAATACCGCCGAAGGTGCCCCCCGCTATTTTGCCAGCATTGCTTTTGATAAGGATGGTCAATCTTCCCCCGAATGGCAAAAATTTGCCCGGTTTAATTTTATACTGCCTAAATTTGAGCTTAGATTCGAGAACCATAAAACCACTTTTGCTTATAACCTTATGCCCAAACAAGGTGAAAGTCTTGAAGAAATCATCGCTAATTTCCAAAATTCGATAATGAAATTAAATTTTAAAAATGATTATCGGCCTCCTCCTTTCACAATCAACCCTCAAGACAGGGTCGACCAGCCAACGCAATCTCAATGGAATTCCAATGTCAGCAGGGCGATTGAATCGTTAAATTCTGATGAACTGGGTAAAATAGTTCTGGCGCGTAAAACGGTTTTACAATCAGATACTTCTGTTGATGCCCCTAGTCTCGCAAAATATTTATTTTCTGAAAGTATCAACACTTACGATTTTTATTATCAGCCAGATATTAATATTGCATTTATGGGATCATCACCTGAATGCCTTTTTAGAAAGAATAATGATAATATTTATACCGAAGCTATAGCCGGAACCTGTCTCACTGGTGACAATGATATTCAAAAGCGGCATTACGGAAATGTCCTGACAAACTCAGCGAAAGATACGCAGGAGCATCAATATGTTATTGATGACATCAATGAGGCTCTAAATAGAATTTGCAGTGAAATAACGGCAATTGATCGACGCGACATTGTTTCATTAAGCAGTCTACAGCATTTCCGTAGCCGATTTTCCGGTAAATTAAAAAATAATGTTAACTTAGCTGAAATTATTCAAACGCTTCACCCAACCGCCGCAGTTAATGGCTATCAACGCAAAGCCGCTAAGGCCGCTATCGGCAAATATGAAGATTTCAATAGAGGCTTGTATGCTGGACCTATTGGGTGGCTCGGCAAGGACACCGCCGAATTCGCCGTTGCTATCCGCTCAGCTTTAGTACAGGAAAACAAAATATTTCTATTTGCCGGAGCCGGCATCGTCCATTCATCAGATCCGATAAAGGAATGGGATGAAATTGAATATAAAATTAAACCATTTTTGAAATTGCTGGAGCACTATGGCTAAGAAAAATTTAAATCTATTTTGGGCCGAAATTATTATAGAAGAATTAATCCGCAATGGCATCGATTACTTTTGTATATGTCCTGGTTCCCGTTCTACTCCTTTGGTTTTAGCCATCGCCGAAAATGCTAAAGCTCAATCTGTTACTTTAATCGATGAACGTGGCGCCGGTTTTCATGCCTTAGGTTATGCCAAAGCCGCCAACAAACCGGCGGTGATAGTTACAACTTCCGGCACTGCTGTTGCCAATTTATACCCGGCGGTAATCGAAGCATCACAAGATCATGTCCCCATGATTATCCTTTCGGCAGATCGTCCTTTAGAATTAATCGACACAGCTGCCAACCAGACAATAAATCAGGTCAATATATTTGGCCAGTATACTCGCTATGCTTTTGATTTCCCCACGCCAACTGAAGATTTCCCCCCTGAAGCAGTTCTTAGCACTGTCGATCAGGCCGTTTATCAAAGTAGAAATAATAATCCCGGCCCTGTGCATTTGAATTGCCGTTATCGCAAACCTCTGGAAGCCCCAGGGGCGACGGCAAAACCCACATACATGCAAAATATCACTACCTGGCTCAATGACAATAATCCTTATACTCATTACGTAAACCCGATCCCCACAATTGATGATTCTATCATAAAAATATTAGCAACTGACATAAATAGAGCCAAGCGTCCAATGATCCTTGTTGGCAAGATCAATAGCGACCCTGACCGCAAAGCGGCTTTAGCGATTATCAATAAACTAAATTGTACAGTATATGCCGACATCACATCAGGCCTGAGATTGACAGATTGTCCAACCCACATAATGCGATATTTCGATCAGGAGCTTCTATCTGCTGAATTTAATACAAAAACCAAACCCGACCTTATTTTGCATCTAGGCTCCCGCATAACATCCAAAAGAGTAAACGAATATTTAGACCAGAATCGCCCGACCCACTATATCCTGATAAAAGATAATCCCAATCGTCTTGACCCGATTCATATCGTCACAAGATATATTCAGGCCGATCTTCCGGTCTTGACCGATAATTTAGTAAAACAACTTAAACCTAAAGCAAATAATTATTCCAGATTTTTCACTCAAAAAGCTAAAGCAGTTGATCAACTCATCGCTGATAGTATTAATAATGAAGAAATTTTAAGCGAAGCTTTTATCGCCAGGCAAATTTCAACTGACATCCCCGATCATAGCAATTTGTTTTTATCCAATAGCATGCCCATAAGGGACATGGATTTATATAGTCAATCTGGTCTTAAAAAAATAACCGTTTCCGCCAATCGTGGCGTAAGCGGCATTGATGGCATTATTTCCAGTGCAATAGGTTTTGCTCAGGCCAACAAGAAAACCACAACCCTGATCATTGGCGATTTAGCTTTTATGCATGATATAAATGCCTTAGCTACCCTTAAAAAACTTAACTTACCATTTGTTATCGTGCTGATTAATAATGGCGGTGGCGGAATATTCCATTTTCTGCCCGTCTCAAAATGTGACAAAGATATTTTCCAGGAACATTTCGCTGCCAGCCACCAATTCACTTTTGCAGGTGCCTGCAACACTTTTGGCATTAACCATTGTCAGGTATCCGATAAACAAGGTTTTATCAATGCCTATCGCAAAGCAATAAAAAAATCATCCCCTACCGTCATCGAAGCAATAACTAATAGGGTTGCAAATTTGAAATCCAGACGAGACATAAAGAAAAAGATCATAAATCTCCTAGACAAGGAAATAAACAAATGAGTGAATTTAATTGGCAAACAACCGAAAAATTCGAAGATATTAAATTTGAAAAATTTGAAGGCATCGCCAAAATAACCATAAACCGCCCTGAAGTCCGCAATGCCTTTCGTCCTCAAACAGTAACTGAAATGTCTCAGGCATTTCGGCAGGCAGAAGCTGACCCCGAAATCGGCGTTATTGTCATCACTGGCCAGGGAGAAAAAGCTTTTTGCGCTGGTGGCGATCAAAAAATCCGTGGCCATAGTGGCTATAAAGATTTTCATGGCAACGAATCCCTCAATGTGCTGGAATTCCAACGTCAGATACGCCGCAGCCCCAAGCCCGTTATCGCCATGGTCGCTGGCTATGCTATCGGTGGCGGCAATGTCTTGCAGTTGATGTGCGACCTGACTATCGCCGCTGACAATGCGATTTTCGGTCAGACCGGTCCTGTCGTTGGCTCCTTCGATGGTGGCTATGGCTCCGGTTATCTGGCTCGCGTAGTGGGCCAGAAAAAAGCTCGAGAAATCTGGTTTCTCTGTCGAAAATATTCTGCTCAGGAAGCCAAAGAAATGGGGCTGGTCAATGTTGTCGTCCCTTATGATAAGCTTGAAGCTGAAACTGTTCAGTGGTGTCGTGAAATACTCGATAAATCCCCCGTCGCGATCCAATGTCTCAAAGCCGCACTGAACGCCGATTGTGATGGTCAGGCTGGCTTAGCCGAATTAGCAGGCTGTGCTACCATGCTTTTCTATCAATCCGATCAGGCCAAAGAAGGCCGTGATGCTTTTGTCCAGAAACGCAAACCAAACTTCAAAGATCATAAATGAGAATATTAGATTTTAAAATAAAGCGATATGATATTAATCTGGCCAAAACTTTAACTGTTGGCACTCATCACCTCAACAGCCGTAGTGGGGCGATTATATCTATCACCAACCCCGATGGCCTGGTTGGCTATGGCGAAGTCGCTCCTTTGCCGGGCCTCCATCAAGAAACTCTGTCCCAGGCCATCGCCCAGCTTAAATCTCTAAAAAAAATAATCTCATCCCCTGAATTATACCCTTCAGTCAATTTTGGCATTGAATTAGCTTATTTTAATTTATCACGACAAATTGAAGCCCCTTTTGTCAATACTCCAAAACAACCAGTAGCGATAAATGCTTTAATAATCCCTAATGAAAATATCATCACCGAAGTGCAAAATCTCATCGAACAAAACTTCTCAACCATCAAAATTAAAGTAGGGCGGCAACCTCTCTCTGACGACATAACAACCATCCAGCAAATTCAGAAACTTACCGATGGCAAAGTCAAACTCCGCCTTGACGCCAACCGCAATTTTTCCCTTTCCGATGTTAACACTTTAACTGATGCCATTGACCTGAATTCAATAGAATATATCGAAGAACCACTAAAAAATATTGCTGATTTAAACGCTGTTAAAATGCCCGTCGCACTCGATGAGACCCTAGCTGAATGTGATCCCTGGAATATCAACAACATAGCTATTGTCGATGCACTTATCCTCAAACCTGCAATCTTGGGTGGCCTGAAACGCTCAGCAATGCTAATCAACTGGGCCCGGCAAAATAATAAGAAAATCTGTCTTTCCAGCACTTTCGAATCTTCTCTCACCTTAGAGGCACTGGCCGCTTTTGCGATTAAACATAATATTTCAACCACAGCCCATGGCCTTGACACTGCCAAATGGTTCGCTCAGGATATACTCACCCCTCCTTTGACAATAATCAATGGAGCGATTAACATCTCTCAGCAACCCCCGATACCTGATATGGACTTATTGCATGATCTCTGAAATAAACAAAATAATTGATAAACTCCAAAACGCCAACATAGCCCCTGGCCAACGAATTGCCATCTTAAGCGATAATAGTGCTGCCTATTCTGCGTTAATTTTAGCATGTTGGAAACTCGGTATTACCGTGGTCCCAATTTCGACTAAATATCCCCACGATATGATTAATAAAGTCTTGCCAGTGGTTGGCTGCAATAAGCTTTTTCTTCAAGCGGATAAAAAATTTGTCTCTCACGCTATCGAAACATTCCAAATAGAAGATTTTTCCAGTATCGATTCCTCCGAATTCACCCCGCCCGCATCTGATACTCTAGATCTAAATTTTACTAATCATGCCAGCATAATTTTCACATCTGCCAGCACCGCTACCCCCAAAGCTGTCCTGCATACCATCGCTAATCATTATTATAGTGCTGCAGGTTCATCTGCAAACATCCCTTTTGCCAAACCTGACCGTTGGCTTATGTCGCTGCCAATGTACCACATCAGCGGCTTTTCTCTGATTATGCGGGCATTGCTAAACCAGGGCACGCTTGTTTTTCCGGTGGCTGATTCTACCTTATCCAAATCAATAGAAACTCAAAATCCCACCCATATTTCCCTCGTTGCCGCCCAATTGGCAAAACTGCTCGATAGCCCTAACGCTGTAGTCGCCTTAAAGCAAACCAAAGCCATCCTCATTGGTGGCTCCGCTATCCCTCAATCACTAATAGACCGCGCCTTAGCTCATGATCTCAATATTTACACAACCTATGGCTCCACGGAATTAGCATCCCAAATCACCACAACTTCTTTACCGGATATAAAAACTCATAAAAATACCTCAGGCCGCCTTCTCTCCCACCGTCAACTCAAAATAGCCGATGATGGCGAAATACTCATCAAAGGGCAGACTATGTTTGTTGGCTATATAAAGAATAATAACATCGACCAAAATCTCGACCCTCAGGGCTATTTCCACACTGGCGACATTGGCTATATCAAAAATGAAAACCTCTTTGTAACCGGTAGGAAAGACTTGATGTTTATCTCCGGTGGCCAAAATATTTATCCCGAAGAAATTCAAAGGGCTCTGGAAACTATCGATGGCATCTGCCAGACCCTCGTAGTCCCCGTCGGCGACAAAATCTATGGCCAGCGTCCCGTCGCTTTTATCAAAACCAAAACAGATAATCTCGATACTGATTATATAATTAATGAATTAAGCGGTAAAATCGAAAACTATAAAATCCCAGTTGCAATTATACCCTGGCCCGACTTTTCACAAGACTCTATCAAAATAAATCGCCAAAAATTCATCGACTATGCCAACTTCCACATTCATACGCCCTGAAAGGGCAACACAAATACCCATCCTCTGCCTTTTCTCTAGTGCTTCGTCAAGACTAAATATTGGAGTTGGTTTGCATTAGGATTGTGTCATTCCCGCGCAGACGCCGAATCCATCTTTTTAAGTCAAAACAATAAATTATGATTACTAGATCCCCGCATACGCGAGGATGACAATTCGCATTTCAGCCCAATTATTTAAGCATGACCAAGCACTAGTTTTAATTCTCTTATTCTCATCAGCGTACAATATTCGTATTTATCAATCTGTGAAATCTGTCGCCTGTCAGGCACTTAATCAAACCCCAGTCAATATCTTTTTTATCTTCTCCGGTATTTCAATCGCTTTTTTAGTCTTTACATCAATAACCACATGGGTTATCCGCACCGATACCGCCAGTTCGTTGGCTTCATTGATGAAATCATAATTAAACGTATATGAACTGGTTCCCATTTTAGCCAGGGTCATCTGAATCTCAACTTTATCCGAGACATTCAGAGGCTTATGATAATCTGCTTCGGCATGAACTATCGGAGCAATAATTTCCTTTTTACCGATCATTTCTCGAATCGAAATATGCTCGTAAAGCATAGCTTCATAGCAATGATGAGCTAAATCAAAAACATTGACAAAATAAATCACATCCGCCGCATCTGTATGGCCCAGTCGAATAAATGTTGGATATTTAAACATCTATGAAAAACTCCAATCCTGTAAAATATTGTGAATAAAGCTTTTATGTAAGTTTGCATTTTACCTTAAATTTTTAAATATACAAGCACAACAAATTTTTCCTATTATTAGCAGGCGATCTTGCTATAATACCTCCCTTAACCATAGAATTTACAGGAGATAAATATGAGTAAAGCTAAAATAATTTGTACACTAGGCCCATCTAGTGCTTCTATACCGATTTTGAGAAAAATGATTGAAGCAGGAATGAATGTCGCCCGTTTGAATTTTTCCCACGGAACCCATAAAACACACCAGAAAACTATCGATAATATACGCAAGATTAATAAAAACAGTCGTAAAAAAATTAAAATTCTTCAGGATCTCGAAGGTTTTCGGATAAGGGTTGGCTTATTCAAAGGCCCACGCAAGGCCATTGAACTTGTTAAAGATTCTACCGTTACGCTTATTAAAGAACCAGTTACTGACAAAAAAAATACCATCCCAATGGACTATGAAGGTTCATTAGCTGATATCAAAGTTGGCTGCTCCATTTTTATCGATGATGGCAATTTGGCCTTAAAAGTCAAATCCCACACCAAAAACGCCATTAAAGCAATGGTTATTGTTGGCGGGATTCTCAAAGAACACAAAGGTATCAATATCCCCGGCGTAAGTCTGCAATTCGATTGCCTGACCGAAAAAGATAAAAGAAATCTCCTTTTTGGTATCAAAAATAAAGTTGATTATGTAGCTCAGTCTTTTGTTCGTAATAAAGATGATATCTTAAGTGTCCGTGACTTCATGAAAGCTCACAAATATAAATGCCCATTAATTGCCAAAATTGAAAATCAGCAGGGCATAGATAATATTGATGAAATACTCGATGTCTCCGACGGTATTATGATAGCCCGTGGCGACATGGGGGTTTCACTACCGATTTATCAGGTGCCAATGGTGCAGAAGATGATTATCAGGAAATGTTCTACTCATAGAACATTTGCAATTACCGCCACCCAGATGCTCGAATCCATGACTGAAAACCTAAGGCCTACCAGGGCAGAGGTCTCCGATGTTGCCAATGCCATACTCGATGGCACGGATTATGTTATGCTATCTGGTGAGACCGCCGCAGGCCGTCACCCGGTTGCAACTGTTGAAATGATGAAAAATATTGTCACTTATACCGAAAAAAACAGTAAAAAACTATGCGAATAATGCCTTCTCGCCCCTTTTGGTGCCTTTAATTGAAGATATTTTCAGCAAAAAAGCAGATTTTTTTGTCGCAATTTGTCCTATAAGAGGCATAATGGTAAAAAGATACCAATTTTTTCCAGACAAAAATAGAGCAGAATATGGACCAGAACGAAACTCGCAAAGTAATATTATTTGTTGACATGTCCCGTGCCTATGGGCGGGGGCTCATCAAGGGATTTGTGAAATATTCCCAGATGCATGGCCCCTGGCGAATCTATCATCAATTCCCCAGTTATTCCAATAAATCTGTGAAGGAATACGACATCGAAAAATTTGATATTGATGGTGTTTTTATCGCTGATATTTATGCCGATGTCCAAAATGTTCAGGCGATTAAAGATAGCGGTAAAGTAATAATTGTCAAAGGTGTCGATCAAATAATCGAAGGTATTCCAAATGTGGTCAGCGAAAACGAAGCTATTGGAAGATTGGCTGCAGAACATTTCATATCTAAAGGTTTTAAAAATTTTGCTTATTGTGGTTTCTCCGGGATAAAATGGTCTAAAATGCGTGGGGCCAGTTTTCAAAATCATCTTGAAGCCAAGGGTTTTTCTGTTGCCAAAATTGAATTTCCCGAAGAAGCACTAGCTGTAGCTCAGGAAGAGAATAATATAGCTCAATGGATTATGGATTTACCTAAGCCGGTAGCAATATTAGCCAGCAATGATGAAAGAGGGCGGCAGATAGTTGATATTTGCGATAAGCTGACTCCTTATAATGTGCCATCAGATATTGCGGTTTTGGGGGTCGATGATGATGAACTGGTATGTGAAATGACCAACCCGCCATTATCAAGTATTTCAAGAAATTTCGAAAAAGGTGGCTATGAAGCAGCTGAAACTATGGACAGAATTTTCAAAGGAGAAAAATTAGATAATGCTGTGATGACAGTTGAGCCTATACAGGTGGTTTCACGCCAATCAACGGATGTAGTAGCTGTCGAAGATAATGTTATTGCAGCGGCTATTACTTTTATTTCGCGAAGTTATCGACAGGTCATTTCAGTTGAAGATGTCGCCAAAGAGGTAGCTGTTTCGCGAAGGTCGCTGGAACGCAAATTCAAAAGTAATATTGGCCGGACAGTCCTGGAAGAAATTCATCGGCATAAAAATGAACAGGTTGTAAAATATCTGACTGAAACTAATATGACAATTGCTCAAATAGCAAGATTGCTGGGTTTTGCGAACCCTAAGTCAATGGGCCGGGCTTTCAAAAAGGAACGTGGCATCAGTCCTCAGCAGTGTCGATACCGGTTTTCTAAAATTTAGTTTTTAATTTATAAGGAATTGATAAAATTGGCAGGCAATAGGGTGTTTTAGTTAAGGTTCCCTTAAGGCTAATGCATTGAATTAATTGTGTCATTCCCGCGCAGGCGGGAATCCAGTCTTCGAGACAAAATCATGGTTTGAATTTCATGCGATTGACCTGATGTTTTGACTGATGATCGCCCTGATGAACAGGATATAAAAATGAAAATAGCAATAGTAGGATCTGGAGCCCTGGGCTGTTATTATGGCGGATTGTTAGCTCGCAATGGAGCCGACATCCATTTTCTTATGCGCAGCGATTATGAAACTGTCAGAGCCAATGGCCTTACTATAAAAAGCCCCAATGGTGATTTCCATCTTGATAAAGTCAACTGCTATAATAACCCCGTCGACATTGGTATCGCCGATATTGTTTTTATTGGCCTTAAAACCACTGCCAATCATTGTTATAAAGAATTAGTCACTCCATTGGTCGACAGCAAAACTCGCATTGTCACCGCTCAGAATGGTCTGGGCAACGAACAATTGTTGGCGAATCTTTTTGTTCCCAATCAGATCGCCGGGGCTCTGGCTTTTCTCTGTGCTAATCGAATTGCCCCCGGTATTATCGACCACCTTGATTATGGCCATGTCCACATGGGAAATTTTAATCGAGCACCAGATGTTATTATCCAAAAACTCGGACAATTATTCAACGACGCGGGCATTGATTGCAAAGTTGTAGATGACTTAAATCAGGCCCGCTGGAAAAAACTGATGTGGAATATCCCATTTAATGGTTTATCGGCATTGTTGGACATGACTGTCGATAAATTATTCATCGATAAAGAACTATCCAGAGTTGTACTTGCTCTGATGAAAGAAACTCAGGCTGCCGCCGCAGCTAATGGTGCGATACTTGACGATGCCGCTATTGACCAGATGATCGAATATACCCGGGTCATGGAACCTTATTACACTTCCATGCACCTGGACCGCATTAATGGCCATCCGATGGAAATAGATTCTATCTTAAAAGCTCCCCTGGCCGCTGGCACCGAAAAGGGCATCGCAATGCCAGAACTTAAAAAACTATACCAGGCCTTAAATGAGATAAATAATAAATAACTTAATATAGCACCGCCGTGCTAAATAAAGACAGAATTACCAATGAATAATAACTCTACATTCCTTAACAGTATTTCCGACCAGATCAATTCACATGAAATGATTGCCGATGGCGAAAATGTCCTTTTGGCAGTTTCTGGTGGCTGTGACAGTATTTCCATGACCAACGCTTTATATATGCTTGGCGCCTCTGGACAGTTAAACATCGGCCAGCTTTTCATCGCCCATCTCGACCATAAACTGCGCGATGAAAGTATAGAAGATGCCCAATTCGTGCAGGCCCAGGCCAATCGACTTTCTCTTAAATGTATAATCGAAGAAATCGATGTCAATGCTTATGCGTCCGAAAATAATGAATCAATCGAAACCGCCGCCCGCAATTGCCGCTATCTTTTTTTAGCTGATGTCGCCAATCGTTATAATTGTACTAAGGTTGCCTTTGCCCATAATGCCGATGATAATACTGAAACTGTTTTGCATCGTATTATTCGGGGCACTGGCGTTAAAGGCTTAGTTGGCATCCCGCCTGTACGAGATTTTGAAAATCAAAAGCAATTAAAGGTTATTCGTCCGATATTGCATCTTACCCGTAGCGAAATAGAAAACTTTGCTGCTGAAAATAATATAGAATATCGTCTTGACCGTTCTAATCTTTCGACAGAATATACTCGTAACCGTATTCGGCTCGAGCTTTTGCCTTTATTGCGTAAATACAACCCAAAGGTTTCCGAAGCCATCAATCGTCTAAGTTTGATTGCCAACCGCATGCAGCGAAAGTTTGATATCAATCTGGAAAATCAATTTGCCGACTGCCTGGCCGAAATAGATTCTAATGCTTTATCTTTTGACAATGTTATGATAGGTCAGCTCGATGATAATGATTTATCTGAACTTATCCGGTTGGCATTAGCTAAGCTGGGCATCAGCCAGCGCCACATAAGTTTTAGCCATATCGATAATGTAATAAAAATTTCTCGTGGCCGCCACAGTGGTGACAGTATTGAGTTGCCCGGCCATGTCAATATTTCATTACATAATGATTTATTGTCTATCCGCAAAGCCACGCCCGAACTTTTCCGTTTGCCCTACAGGGTTACACTCCCTGTTCCCGGCGCTACAGTGATAATGGATAGCTTCGCTGTAGTTAACGCTACCGGTTCATATAGCCAGATCGCAACGGAATTTGTTGATGGTGGTTTAGATGATGTGCGTACATTTCAAAAAAATAAAACTTTTGAATCTGAAATGATTGACGCCGACAAAATCGAGGGCCAGTTATATGTCTGCGCCCGCAAACCCGGTGATAAATTCAAACCCTTAGGCTCATCAGGTAAAAAATCTGTTAGCGATATTTTTACTGATATAAAACTGTCACCGATTCGTCGCGATCAGATTGCCATGGTTTGCGATAACAAAGGCATCCTGTGGCTAATGGGTCACAGAATAGCCGATCGCGTCAAAGCCACCACCAAAACCAAAAAATTACTTAAAATAACTGCAATACGTTAATGATAATCTCAATGTACTATTCAACTGGTGGTGTCCCGTTGCCTCAATCAATTGCATTAAACTTCACTTAAATGCCATAAAAAACTGTTTTCTACAAGATTTAATCATTATATCTTGGTTTTGACAGGCATTTTTGTTGGAAAATCATATTTTTGACGATATATTATGGTGCTGATTTTATTAAGAATATAACTATCGAATATATAAGGAATTACTAAATGGAAAAACAAGACTTTAAAGTAGCCGACCTGGCATTAGCACCATGGGGCCAAAAAGAAATTGATGTCGCTGAATTTGAAATGCCGGGCCTGATGGCTATCCGCGCAAAATACCGCGATGAAAAACCTCTCAAAGGTGCACGCATCTCCGGTTGTATCCATATGACTATCCAGACCGCTGTTTTGATTGAAACTTTAATTGACCTTGGCGCTGAAGTTCGCTGGTCAAGCTGTAATATCTTTTCAACTCAGGATCATGCCGCCGCTGCCATCGCCGCTAAAGGTATACCGGTTTTTGCCTGGAAGGGCGAATCTCTTCAGGAATATGACTGGTGCGTTGAGCAGACTATCAACTTCCCTGATGGCAAAGGTCCAAACATGATTCTCGATGATGGTGGCGATTTAACTAATATGATGCTATCGGAAAAATACATCCACCTGATGAAAGATGTCCGCGGCGTTTCAGAAGAAACCACCACCGGTGTCCATAATCTGGAAAAGCTTGCTAAAGCTGGCAAGCTTCTTTGTCCTGCCATCAATGTTAATGATTCAGTCACTAAGAGCAAATTTGATAACAAGTATGGTTGCCGTGAATCTCTGGCCGATGGCATCAAACGTGCTACCGATGTTATGATCGCTGGCAAGGTTGTTGTTGTCGCTGGTTATGGCGATGTTGGCAAAGGTTGTGCACAGGCAATGTCCAGCTTTGGTGCTCGTGTCATTGTTACAGAAATTGATCCTATCTGTGCATTGCAAGCTGCGATGGAAGGCTATGAAGTTAAGACCATGGACCAAGCTGTCACCGAAGGCAATATCTTTGTTACCACTACAGGCTGCTGTGATGTCTTGACTGTCAAGCATATGGAGCAAATGAAAGATCAGACTATTGTCTGTAATATTGGCCATTTTGATATTGAAATTGATATGGCTGGCTTGGAATCATTCCCAGGTGTCCATAAGCTTGAAATCAAGCCTCAGGTCGATAAATGGACTTTCCCTGATGGTCATTGTATCATTGTTTTAGCCGAAGGCCGATTGGTCAATCTGGGCTGTGCTACTGGCCATCCTTCCTTTGTTATGAGTAACTCATTCAGCAATCAGGTATTAGCTCAAATGGAACTGTTCAATAATTCAGCAAATTATAAAAATGCTGTTTATTGCCTGCCTAAGAATCTCGATGAAGAAGTCGCCAGGCTCCACCTGAATAAACTCGATGTCAAACTGGAAACTTTAACTGAAAAACAATCCAGTTATCTTGGTATTGATAAAGAAGGCCCCTACAAACCCGATCATTATCGTTATTAATGAATCAATAAATTCAACCCAAAAAGCGAGTTTTGATATTTTCAAACCTCGCTTTTTTTCATATATTGCCGAGTATTGCAAATATTTCATAAAAAGTTATTGTCATATGTCCATAAATATACTATAAGAATTAATTGTACGAATTGAATATGACAAAATGTTTTGCCATAGAACTGTTGTTTTTTCTATAGAATTTTCTTGAAAGGGTAATAACATGAAACGTAGAGAATTTTTAGCTAGCCTGACCGCCTGTGCCGCTGCTGGCTGTATCGTTGGTTGCAAATCAGAAAAAGAAACTGCTAGCGACCCCACCGAACCTGTCGTTAAATGCAAATGTCCAGTTTGTGACGCTGAAATGCCTCAGGATACATATTGTGTTAAATGTAACGCTATTGCTACTGTTCCTGACAAGGTTCATTGCGATAAATGTGGCATGGACAAAGATGCCGGTACTTATTGTGCCAAGTGCAATCGTTTTTTGCTGAACACTGAAATCAAATGTGACAAATCAGGAAAAACCATTGTCAAAGGTACTTATTGCGATGAGAAAAAACAGTATCGTCGTCTGCCAACTGTAGGCTATTGCGAAAAATGCAAAAAACCTTTCGACACCAAAACCGGCTGTACTGATTGTGGCTTTGGCAAACCCGAATAAAAACTTATCTTAAATTTAATAACTGGCAATGCCAGTTCGATGAATATTGCTATCGGTAGGGGCACCCCTTGTGGGTGCCCAAAACCATTGCGTCTAACCAGACATCAAATCATAGCTAAAGGCCAAAACCTTGTCTATTCAAAGAGCCTACGCATCTAAATTATTGCGGGTGTTTTTGGGTTTAAAATGAGGCTTGTATTATAAAAAAGCAAGTTGTCATAACCGTCGTCCAGCAAGCGTTAGACCGATTCGGCTATCATTTTCAGAATGATCCGGAGCGACGTCACTTTGCTGAATGCATCACCGGTTTGTTTATTGTCCGCAAAAAGAATGTTTCGGCGATAACTCGGGAGTTCGCTTTTACCACTGATCAATCCTGCCTGAATCGCTTTATCACTGAAGTTAACTGGGACGCCGAAACCCTCAATGCTGATCAATAAAAAGGATGAATGCCAGAAGAAAGAGATAGAATTTCAGAACCACAATGTCCTTATCCGCCATCTGGTTGACTGGAGTGTTGCCAATGATATTCTGGGAGACTTTACTTTTGATAGCTGATTTACGCACAAGGACAATCTCAACTATATCCACGGCCATAATCGCAATTATGTTGGCGATCTGAAATTTAATAGCAAGATTCTGTCTCAAGGCCAGGAGATAAAAGCCCAAGAGTTGGCCCGAACAATAGATCTCGACATTCGTATTTTAACTTTAAAACTGACTGTCGGGCAGTCTGAGTTACTTATTTAGCAGAAACTGGTTCCGGTTCGAATTCTTTTAGCAGGTCATCGAGCTGCTCCCAGCATTCTTCAGTTGAGAGTCTGCTAGGCAAAGGAACAACTTTGTCACTGCCTTGAAAAATTGCCACAACTCGATAACTGTTTTTTCTCAATCGTTCTGGCACAATTCTAACTGGGCCATCTATTTGGCGTTTTATCGTTGTCTGAACTCTTGGGAATTGTATTGTTACACCCGGATAAAGTTTGTCTAAAACCAGCACTTCCTGAACACATGTTTTTTCAGCGGAATCATGACCTTCTTTTAATTTATTATAAAGATCATCTGATTTTTCATCCAGTTCATAAGTATTGTATAATAATTCTGTAGCTTTTTCTTTCTGAGCATTATTCAGCTGTTTGGCATTAGCTAATAAAGGCTCGACTGTCATGCGAACTTTCTCAGATTTTTTCTGAAATGTTCGTATTTGTGGTATCATGGTTTTTGCATCTTCTTCGAGCTGCCGGTCATACCCTATTTCTACTAAGGTTTTAACTTCTGATTCAGCTCCGAGGTCTTTGCAGACCAGCCCGCCTTTGATATTATATGTTCCGCCCGAAACTTCGCTGGTTTTTGTGGTCAGCTGACCATTGCAATTGATTGTGCAATTGATGATTTCTCCGGAAGCATCTATTTTTCCACCAACTTCAATTTCACTGTTAGTTAAATATTTGCATTGGAGATTGCCAGCGCATTTGATATGCCCTTTTTCTTTAGCTGAAATACCGCCTAAGGCCAGCAGGTCATTGCCCACCGAAATATCTGCTGCTTCAATAATACCGTGTACGGTTAAGTTGCCGCTTACCTGGACTTTGAACAAATCCAGAATATTTTTATGTATTTCTACATCGCCATCAAAATCAATATTACCAACTGAGAAATCAACATCGCAGCCTATTTCGAGTATTTTTTCCACTCTGATAAGATTTGAGTTAAAATCAACTTTGCCATCCACTTCCGAGTAGATGGTATCGCCTTGTTGACGAACATTGGCACCGAGTTTTATCTTGACTTCTTTGCCAAGCTTTCTAGGTATCGGCTGGCCAAAAATATTAGTGCCATCACAACCTGTGATTGGTTGTTCCAAACGAACCAGGGGATCATCCTTCTTAGTCGTTATAATGTCTGAGTTGTCATAATGACTCTTTTGATCATCTTGTTGAGCTGATTGTTCTGGCTCATCGTTTTGCTCAAACAACTTAACTATTTTTCCGGGAGTATCGTGTTTTGGTGGTAGGCCAATAGCCACAATAACCGGTTCAGGCTTTTGATTATTGGCAATGCTGGAAATGAAAGGCGCAAGTATTGAGCCGATTTTATCCTGGGCATAGCAAACCTTAAATGCTTTTAGATAATTCAAAAGGTCAGATAGAGTTAATGAAGAGGTTTTGTGTTCATCATTAACCGCTAAAATTGCTTCTGTTGCATCATCATTTACTTGCAGTTTCAATAATTTGTCCGGGGTCAGTATAATCTTCATTAGATGCTCGTCCCCCCCAGGAAACAGCTTTCAGATTTAGGTCAATTGTCCAGCTTTTTTCAAGGTTTCTTCGATTTTTTGTAATAAAACATCTGGCGTAAATGGTTTGACTACATAGTTATTAACGCCAGCTTTTAAGGCCTCAATTATACGAGGTTTTTCTGCTTCGGTGGTGACCATGATGATCGGGGTAGTCTTATCAGAGGTTCTGACCTTGGTAATCATGGTATAGCCATCCATATTTGGCATATTCCAGTCTACCAGCATTAAGTCAAAAGGGCCTTGTTCAGTGATTGCATTTAACCCTTCCAGACCATCGCCTGCTTCAAAGCATTCAGTGCCAGGCATAGCAGATAAAACTTTTTTCCATATATTGCGCATGGTACGCGAGTCGTCGACAAGTAGGATTTTCATATTATTTCTCCGGGCATTATGCTATTTGTTTGATATTTACTTCAACAGCGAAATTTCCCATTTTACATGTACATGGGATTACAATACAAGGCACACCTTTAAGACGGGCGATCGTATGACCTGAGCCTACGATTACATTGGGTATACCAA
>JAEIOG010000217.1 GCA_016342495.1 Phycisphaerae bacterium | reverse complement strand
ACGCCATGCCAATACAATGAAAATCATACAAATAAATATTTCCTGAACCATTTATTGCGTTTTTGAGCAAGCCCTAAATATACCACCTCAGTTAAATTGTTCGATGAATTATTAATTTTGCCTTTGTCTGGTAAGAAAATAATTGTTCATATGATCGAAAGCTAAAACTTGTAAAACCCCGGATAATGAAATGAGTAATCTATGTCGCTTGTGGGTCATGGGGCTATTATGAATTATTTGATTAAAAAAACCCCTGAGGTCATACTCAGGGGTTTGGGGGATTTGATTATTTATTATTCGCCTTCGGTGAAGAACATATATTCAAGATTAAAGTCAGTGACATTGTCGGCATCGGTGGCAATACGAATGAGATATATTTCACCCTGGAATACCGGGAAGCTTGCCCAGGTTTGAGCATTATACATATCGGTATAGCCATAATCCAGTTCCATCCCGGTAGTTTGTTCCGGGGCGGATTCAAAGCCGGAAAGTACAGCGATGATACCTTCTGGGACATCAAGCACCAGGTCAACCATTCCATTATCGGGTGCTACGAAATAATACCAGACATCTTTGTCGGCAAAAATCTCACATTCGCTGATTGACTCACCTGTTGCACCCATGGTGGTGCCGGGGTTTCCTGCTTCATCGGTAGCTTCGATGGCGTTTACGAGCAGGTCATTGGGCGGTGTTGAAGCTTGTGCATCATTATGGGTAATGGTAAGGGTGTATTCAATATTACTATAGTTGTGTACTTCCAGATATATTCCTCGATCAGGTGTAAGGAACATATCAGTGCTACCTTCGAATTCTTTTAGCGGCATTTCACTATTGCAATTGCCGAATACGACACCGTAGCCATCCGTGATGGTTATATTGTAGCTGCCAGCTGATTTTGGGATAAACTGATACCAAATTGGCCAGTAATTACTGTAGCCTCTATAGGTTTTATCAGCTATTATGCCGCGGGCATCCTGACAATAGTCGCCGCTGGAATTTTCCCAGAGCCACGATTGACTGAATAATGCGAAATCTTCGAGGTTAACTATATTGTCACCATTGAAATCCATGGGGTTATCTGGGTTTGTAACAGTTAATTTAGTATCAAAAGTACCTTCGCTGAAGAATATTTTATCTAATACCACCCCCGGCCAGCCATTGGCACGGGTTTCAGAGACAGGGGTGCCATTGTCATCGGTGTCATTAAAGGTGAGGTCAGGCCAGAGTTCATTATTTAAGAATATGGAAACATCCTCCCCTTCGAAATTCATATCCCAAAAGCCTCCCCAAAGATAATCTTCAGGCATTTCTGAAGGGAAATACAGTACAATATCGCCTGAAAAGGTATATGTCTGGGATGTTACAGTGTTTAAAGTCCCTGAATTAACATAGTAGAACTGGCTGCCAGGTTCTTCCTGTTCAAGCTCTACAGTTATATCGCCAACTTTAGTAATTCCAAAGTAGCGTGTATTGCTATCGCGGCGCCAACCGCCATCCGGTGTTATACCAATATAATGACGACGATAGAGCTGTTGGCTATAGTCTATTGGATCCATGGTTGGCAGGGTTACGCCGTCAAGGTCATCGGGCCCTGTTGTCAGGGCAAATACTGGCATATTGGCCAATGTCACAGTTGTCGGGGAAGTCGCCAGACCAGTAAAAGACATCTCCCAGGTTCGGGGCATATCGGTAGCATCAGGGTTCAGCACCGCTGGAAAAGGCAGGCCGCCATTGACGCCGGGGATAGTCATTTCAATGTCGGCGGTAAAAATGCCATTGTGGCCATCAGCAAAGACTGGCGTAACTGTAAAAAATAAAAAAGCCAACATTAACGTAAGATAAAATTGAGTTTTCATAAGTTTCCCTTTCTGTAAAGATACGATAGTAAATTTTTTTAGCATTACTTGCTTTATCTTATTCATCGGAATTCTCAATGTCAAGGACACAGAGACTGGTTGGCATAGCCACAGCTTAGCCAGGTGCTGGCAAAGGCAGCAAAGTCAACCATGTTTACCAGACAGTCGCCATTGTAATCAAAGAAAGGCGGATTTAGACAGTAGCTGCCGTCGGCCTGCCAGGACAATATTGGCATATCGCCAGCGATGATTGTCCAGATATCGTCGGTTCCATTGATTGTTTCACCGGTGAAGTCCCAGTCAGCATTGATATAGTGAGCGATATTTTGCATTTGGGCGGTAGTCAAGCCGATAATCCCAGCATTATTATTTGGTGCGCCCAAAGTGATATTTGGAGCTTTATCGGTATTCCAGAAACAATTATTAACCGTTCCGTCTTGACTGTGAACAAAGCCATAAACAGATGTATTGATGGCAGTATCAATCTGGACATCGCTGTAGCAATTTTCGATTACAGCAGTGCTGGAATTGATATTAACAAAGCCGGCTCGCCAGATATCACCATTGATTATACCTTTGGCATAAGTATCTTCGATGCGACCACTATTATAGTTAACAATAATCCCAGCATTTGAGTAAATCGAGGTACCAGTTTCAAAAAGAACCGCATCAACACCACAACGACTGATAACACCATCATTGGTGGCGGCAATTGCTCCAAAATGTGTACCGCCAATAGTCATGGTGCCGTTAATATAGCAGTTTTCGACCCGCCCGGTAGTTTGTATCGTACCAGCTAAAATGCCACAGCTGTTTGCAGAGTTGATCGTGGCATTAATAAGAGAGAGATTTTTAACTGTACCGGTAATGCCACTAAAAAAACCTACGGTATAGTTAATAGTGAAATTCAAAATCTTGTGGCCATTACCATCGACGGTGCCAACAACCACCCCTGGGGCGACATAATTGTTAAAAGATTGATTATTAAAATCTATATCAGTTTCCAGACGGGTAAACTTGTCGGCGGCACGCATGGCAGTATTGGTTCGCCATAGCTCAAAGTCTTCTACAGAATTGATAAGATAAGGGTCAAGCTCGGTGCCGCTGCCATTAATCGCAGCATTAGCATTAGTAGTGGCAAATATCGCCAAAAGTAGTGGTAGCAGAATAAATCTTTTCATGTTTTTTCCTCTCATTTGTAGTGTTAAAAGCCGATTAGCAAGGATGAGACTGGGATGATATCACCCAGATTAACATTATGGCTAAGAAAATAAGTTCTTTTTATATTTTAACAATTTCACCTAAGCTTTTCAAGTATTAAACAATAGGTTGCAGGGCTAACGCATGAAATTTAATTGAAGAATTTGGAGAAATAAACAAAATGTTAAAATAGGCAACTTGCGCGA
>JAEIOG010000216.1 GCA_016342495.1 Phycisphaerae bacterium | reverse complement strand
AAAAGTTTTTCAATCACGAAAAAGTGCAATACGCAAAAGCGGAGTAATTCACTTGTTTAATTGCCGGAGTAATAATATCCCCGAATATCTTAAATATATAAACTCCAGCACGACAAAAATGTCAATGCTTATTAATGGCCTGCTCAGCATATCAAGAGTTGGGCAAAATAATTATGACATTATCACTTTAGATATCAACAATACCATTAGTGATGTAATAGCAACAATTCAATACCAGGTCAAACAATATCGTGTCGATATAAAAGTCGACACCTTACCTGAATGCTTAGCTAACAGTAACATGCTTAACCAGGTGTTTGATAATCTTTTTTCAAATGCAATTAAGTATCGGCACGCCAAACGTAAGCCAACAATCCATGTTTCGGGCAAAATCATTGGCGATAAAGTTGAGTATCGCATCATCGACAATGGAATTGGAATTAAACCTGAATTTACCCAAAAGGTTTTTAATATATTCTATCAGCTTGAACCCGGCAAACACACACAAAGCTACGGACTTGGCCTGGCTATTGTCAAAAGAATTATTGAAGAACTAAATGGAAATATTAAACTGGAATCGGAATATGGTATAGGATCTACTTTTATTATTACTTTGCCATCTGGAAATTCACCTACATAGAGAACATGATGACTGAAGCCCAAAATTCATTTACCAATCAACAGCTAGATTCCCAGATACTGCTCAATCACAAATTAGCGAACCTGGATTTCGATAATTGCTCACTGCAATTTTTCAAAGCAATAAACTGCATAGCCACTAATTTAAACCTGGACCATTGTCTGGCTGGTTTTAGTTATGCTGGAGACTGCATAATCGATCATCTTAAAATTGATACGATCTTTTTTAATTCATCAAATTTCAACGACTGCACATTCAATAATCTCAATGCTCAGCTAAGTACATTTGGTTCGTCAACTTTTCAGAACTGTAAATTCACTAAATCTAAATTGAGCGAAACATCTTTTATTGGTTCGATGTTTTATAATTGTTTTTTTGAAAATGAAGATTATTTTTTCATTCGTTTCCCTTCCGCCACTTTCATCAATACCACATTTAAGAACTGTCGTCTAAAAAAAGTAATTTTCCGCGCAGCTAAATTCCATAATTGCACATTTGACAATTGCACCTTAGCCGATGCGGTCTTCCATAGAGCCAAACTTGTTAATACGAAATTTATAAATACTGACTTAAACCAGGCAGCTAATCTCAAAGCAATGAAAATAAAAGATGAATAAAAATATCATTTTAAAAAGATTTCACGTTGGCCGTTACCCTATCAATGGCTATTTACTTGCTGATGCCAAGACCCACATTGGAGCATTTATCGATCCGGGTGGATTTAGCGGCCTTATCGAAAAATATATTAATGACCATAATATCAATCTACGATACCTGCTTTTCACCCATGGTCATTGGGATCATATTGAAGGCCTGGAAGATTTTACCAAAAAATATTCAGTAATGTGCTGTGCCGGACCGGGTGAACTGCGCGCCGCCAGCAAAATCCTCCATGGCGGTGAAACCATCGAACTTGGCACCCTCCCGGTTAAAACAATCAGTGTCCCAGGCCATACCTCTGGGCATGTCGCATTTCTGGCTCACAATTGCCTTTTCACCGGTGATTGCCTGTTTAACGGTTCACTGGGTTTTACCAATGGACATAACAATGCCCGAATGCAAAAAAATCATATTCACGACAATCTGCTTTGCCTGCCCGACCACACACTGGTTTTCCCCGCACATGGCCCGATAAGCACAATTGCTGACGAAAAAAACAATAATCCATTCTTGCAGAAAAACTGAAATTAATACGAAATAATAGCTACAAATATGGCATAACCCCCAAACCGGGTGTAAAAAAAGCCCAATAAGTTTTTGACTTACAAGGCTTTATGTAATACACCCGACAGGATTCGAACCTGTAGCCTTCGGTTTCGTAGACCGAGTCGCCCTTTTATAAGCATTTATCAAATAGGCACTTATAGCTGCCAAATAACGTTTTATGAAACTAATGTAGAATCAACCGAGAACTAACCGAGCGCCAAACGAGTAGCTTTGGTGCAAATTTTGGTGCAATTGATCAGCTCACATGATCCAAATTATTACGCTTATTTTTCATGGTCATTGCCTTTTCTATTATACATAATTTAATATTTTTCCAGACCACGTCCAATTCCGACTGAGGCAACACACAATTAAACCTTATCAACAAGTTTATTATTTTTCATCATTTTCCCGTTTCCACACCCTTCTAAAAGTAATACTGGATATATCCTTTTTCTTGACTGGTATAATTTGCCCAGCCTTCATATTGATTGTAAAAGTTTCATCATTTAAATTTCCTGTAAGCTTATCACCATTTCTTAATTCCATAGCATCTGTCTTACTATCCGCACCTTCAAATTTAATGTAAGCCATTGTTGATGTTTTAAATTCAAGTGAGCCATAAGAAGTTTTAAGGTGTAGAGAGGCATTCATGACCTGACCACTTATTTTATCCCCATTCCTCAAGACTATATTATCATATTTTTCTTCCTCAGATATTTCAGATGAATTCGATGAAGCATTACCTCCACCGCTGGTAATTTCTTCCAAGGTTGCCAATGCGAAATCACGCTCATCTGGATGAGAAGAGTTTAATAGTTTTTCCAAAACAGGAATCGCCTTGCGGCATTTTAACTGGCGTACATATCTCATTATCACCATACGGCATCTATATTTCGAATCTGTCATTAATACAGCATATTCCTTTTGGTAGTAATGACTGTCCCACCCACCTTGACTAAGTGATGGAAATTCTCGAGTTTCAACATTATACGGCAAACGGCTTAATAAATAAACAGAGATATCCTCTATTCGCTGATCATGATTCTTTATCATCAGCTCCAATCCTCTATAAATATTTAGAACAACACTCCAAGATATACTACCTTCATACTGATACTCTTTTCTCTCATACTTTTTTGACCCAACATCATTAAAATCCCATTTATAGCTAATGACACCATCTTTTTCATAAGATATTAATGGGGCCCGAACTTGGTAAACTGTATCAAATTTACCCATTATAAGATTATAATAAATATCTCGTGCTTCTTTTTCAGAAAACATATCATATATATAATTTAATGCTGTTCCTTTAAGTATTGTCTGGTTATTAACTATCCTTAACTCACAGCCATCCCATAAGGGTTGGTAAAAACTTTAGTATTTCCAAATAGCCAGGGATGAGTTACACTGTAGCTACTA
>JAEIOG010000034.1 GCA_016342495.1 Phycisphaerae bacterium | reverse complement strand
ACGCCATGCCAATACAATGAAAATCATACAAATAAATATTTCCTGAACCATTTATTGCGTTTTTGAGCAAGCCCTATGTACAGATAAGTTTTCTGCTATCTCGTCCTCGCACAAATTTGTATGTAAAAAAACAGTATATGCTTAGAAGACGAATACTAAAAGAAATGTTAAAAATCATCTAGAACAGCAATAAAATTTAAGTTCGCATGGATGTTTGCAAAAGGCAAAGGTAATCGCCGCTTTAACGGTTCGACGGATAACATTTTGGTTGTTTTTATTTTGCTGAAATTATCACATCATCAAATTCAGCATGAGTGTCGACAACGCGAATGCCGGCAAAACCTTTTGTGAAGCTATTGTCTCTGGCTTCGATTACTAATGTTCCATTTACAAACATCTTTATCAAATCTTTATCGGCAATGACTTTTATATCATACCAAATATTTTCCTGACAAGGATAGCCTTTTAATGCCAATTCATGCCAACTAGCTCCATCCATTTTTCCCAGAACCGCTTTTTTGCTATTGGGGATAATCCCAGCAAAATATCCTTTTAAGGCATCGTAGCCAACGGACGGATGGCGAACTCTGAATATCAAACCGGCATCACGATTGCCTTTGACAACCTTGACCTTTGCTTGAATCGTAAAATCGTCCCATACAAAATCACGAATGATAGCCTTTTCACCTGAGCGATAGTTATTGGCTATTCCCCAGCCGGGATTGATACCCAGGATAAACTTGCCCTCTATTGCATCAACAAACCTGTTATGTCCATAATAACACCAGTTTTGCCAGCTGTCATTATCAAAAGTATCCTTGAAATACTTTCCGCTTATAGCTGATTTTTCGCCGGAAGGTTTTTTAAGGGGTACTCCGGCGTCAATTGCCTGACCAAAATCGGGCGACCCATCAGCGTTGAAACCAAACTTTTGCATTCGTACATTTCTTTCCCAGCCAGGCCTGGTTGAAATTTTTGAATGATAAACAATCCAGTTCTCTTTGCCATCTGGAGAGGTTGTAAATGATGCATGCCCGACTCCATGAACGGTTTTAGTGCCTGTAAATACAGGCGTAGCCTTCTTAACCCAATTTTTAGAATTCATCGGGTCAGCATTATCATCAATTGAGAGCTGAGCAAGTTTATATGTAGTCTCCCATGAACCGCTACAGGAATAAATCACATAAACCTTGCCATTGTTCTTCAATATCTGTGGCCCTTCATGCAAGCCTTTTTGATCAGGGTTATCAGATATCTTTTCCCATGTATAATCGTCATTGTCTGCGAGCTTAACTCGGTTGGTTTTGATGGTCCATGGATTTTTCATTTCTGCGATATAGAGCGACTGTCGGTCATGCATATCTTTCCAGCCAGACCATATCAAATACAGTTTACCGTTCATTTCCAACGGGGTTGCATCAATAGCCCAACGGTTATCATCTTTCGTATCAATGTCGTCTCCGGTATACAGTATTCCCTTATCAATATAATCTCCCTGGGGGACATTTGTTGTGCTTTGTAATACGCCGGAAAGATGGTTTATATTATTTCCGTCATCGGCGGCGTAATAGATATACCACTTACCATTTATAAAATGGATCTCTGGGGCCCACACATCAGATGTATTCCAGCCGGTTTTAGGGGCGTGCCAAACTACTTTCTTAACACCTTTATCGGTAAGCTTGTCAGATTTCCAGACCGCTATACCCTTATCCCCTTCAGACTGACAGAAATAATATAAACCATCAGAGTGTTTATAAATAAATGGATCGGCACCTTCGTAAACTGGATTAACAAAAGTTGCATCAAAAGCATGGGATTCTATTTCATTTTTGTAATCAGTATTTGCAGATTCTGCAAGCGGGATTGTAACTTGCTTTTTGCCTCTTGACGGCTTATAGGCTTTAGGGCCGTCAGCTGTCCATACGATTGGATCGATACACATCTGCCTGGCAGTTCGCTGTGTGTTCCAAGAATGGTAAACAATGAAATATGTTTTCTTGTCCGGGCCAAGGATCACTGAATTATGCCCAGGGCCAATAAGTTTATCCTCAATGGTACTCAACACCGAAGCACCATCATTGCTCCATTGATCAACATACGGGCCGGTAATAGTATCTGAAACGCCGCAACCAACGCCATATCCGGGAGTCTGCCAATTGCCGCCCGAATAGAAACAATAATATTTTCCATCTCGATAAACAACTGCAGCACCTTCAAGGGTGTGCCATGCGGGCCAGTCTTTATCATACCAGTGCCTGTTACGCTGATATATTTGCCAATCAGAAAAAGCTCGTATTACGGTATAGACAGGGCTTTTGACCGAAATCATATCATCGGCCAGTTCGACAACTGCCAAAGCGGTACCGGGACGCTTATCAAAAAAGTCCTTTGCAAAAAACAAATACCATTTACCGCTGACAGGATCTTTAAAGGGATGGCCGTCAATGGAAAACTCCAGCTCGGGAAACATCAACTTGCCGGTATCAACAAAAGGTCCCTGGGGACAATCTGCAACTGCGACTCGCTGTTTCATGTCACCGGAATAATACAAATAATACTTTCCATTATGTTCGGCAACTTCGGGAGCCCAATAATCGTTCATCGCCGGTTCCTTTAAGGGTTCTAATGCCCCGCCGACAAATTCCCAGGAGGTGAAATCTCTGGATCGCAAAACTGGAAACTGTTTACCATCTTCAACTTGTCCCGTTCCGTAAGCATAATAATATCCGTTGGCAAAGGTAACATGCGGGTCGGCAAAGTAGCCATCCCAGACAGGGTTTGCATAAGAAAGCGTGATCGACTGATCAGTGTCATTAGATTGCGATCCAAAAGTTATTATGCTCATAAATAGTGCAATCAATATTAACAGGTGTTTTTTTTGCATTGGCCATTCCTTTATAGCATTGTTAAAAAAATCTATTTACACCACGCAATGAAATTTTAGTTTTCCCCAAAAAGCTTAAACTCCCAAATGGTTGGCTCTGCTGTCGCACTTATCATATTCAGACGAAAATAACGCCCCCGTACCGTTCTGAAGCTTACAACAAGTTTGTTACCGATCGTCGTGCCAGTGGCTGCCGTCTTCCATAGTTCTACCGGATCAGTGCGATACTCGATGGCAAATTCCCGCACACGGTCAGCCAGTTCGTAAATCTTGACCTTATTGACATCCATTTGTTTTTCGAGGTCTATTTCGACCCAGGCAGATTTGACGTCCTTTAACGAACCCCAACGTGTAGTATGGTCACCATCGTTTACCCTTGCTGCATCAAAGCCGGGATATTCAGCCCATGTGCTGCTTACTGTAACCGGTTTTTTTTCCGAAAGCGCCTTGGTTCGTACAGGAAACTCAAGCCCACGGTAGGCACGGGCTAGCATCGCAATATTCGCATCATCTGCAGATAGCTCATCAAAATCCGTGGCAAGATAATATTCATCAATACCCGGCATCAAATTGCCTTTAACAGGCTTGGTAAATCCATATAGGCCGGCGCCAGCCTCAAGAGTAGCGGGCACAACAGTTTCTGGGTCGGCACCGTTCCACGCAGCCAGGCAATTGATCAGTTTTCCTCTGCCGAGTTCTTTTCGTAATTTATTAAGTGTTTCAATTGAACCATCCTCGTTCATGAGCCAATCTGCTTCTTTGAGCATCCGGGAGTTAACAATCTGCGGGTGGTTGAGATTCCAGGCGTTAAACCAGATAATACAATCAGGATCCGTTGATTTAGTTGCATGCTTTATACTTTCCCAACATCGGTCCACACTTCTCCGGGCAAATTCAAGCTCCTGGGCTTTTGTAACTTTATCCTTGCCCGGAAACGGTCCATCCATCAACTCAGACCACATCTGAATCTCACAGTCAAGCCATTTTATTTTTGTTTCGTGGATTGGACCATGCCAAACCCAGTCTATCATAAAGCCATCCATACCAGTCTTTGTAATCGCATCCTTGATAGAATCTGCAAGAAATTTGTTATATTTCTTGGTTAGCGGAATATGTCCGTCTGTCGGAACAAGACCGTAACTCTCATCCGGGTACAACTGCCCCCAGCGGACATTGCCCGCAATACAAAAATAACCCATAACCAGCATGTTCTCTTTGTGGCCGAGTTTTACCATCTCTGTCAGGAAATCATGTTTCAATCCCGGTTGTTCCGGAACGATTCCATTTTTGTACCACGCATAACCATTACAGGAAACCGCAAAGGTCTGAACAACATTTACCCCCGTACTCTTATACCACTGTATGTGTTCATTCGGGTCGGAATCGGCCCATAAGCCGGCCTCGGCAAATTCATTGGGACCGCCCGGTCCCCAGTTAAAATCGATATTGTACGACTTAAATCCTCTCTTGAAAACATCGGAGTCTTTAGGCGAAGCTTTCGTTTCTGAAAAACTGATACCATAAAAAAAACTTAATACCATTAACATCATTAATGACCTGATAAGCCCTCTTAACACAAAACATCCCATAAACTTACCCTTCCATACACAAAACTTTTTATCGCTTCATAAAAATAATCTGGTTTGATCAGTGATAATCAATCCCAAATTCACAATTTCAAAACAAACAATTAAAAACCAATTGCATCAAAACAGGCCTTGCCAGCTAAAAAATCCACAAATCCATTAAAACAATCGTTGACTATTGCCCAATCAAATCTGCGAAAATCCGCCAGATCCGTCAAAATCCGTGTGCTATTCTTATATTTTTACCCTGCCACTAAAAAATCTTACTCACCATTAGCCTGTTGCCGCCAGTCAAGCAGCTGGCCGCAACAGACGGTATGGGATTTTATTTTATGAGATAGATTTTGCCATTGGAGTCAGTGCCGCCTTCGCTTTGGACAAAGGCCCGGATCAGGCAGGATTTGCCTTGGATTACTTTACTGGCATCCAGCTCATAATAATTATTCTGGTTATTGATTCCGGTTATGCCCCGGTGGGTATCGGTGGCAAGCACCTGGCCAGCACAGATAAGCTGAACTTTTTCAATGGCGAGCTGATGGCTGCCATGGGTGTATTGGAATTTTACCATACATTTACCGCTTTTATCTATTTTGTCAGTAATATCAAAATCCATCGGGGCGTATTTTTCAGTTATCTTGCCGCTATACCACTGGCCAATTTGTTCCAGCTTCATATCGGCTTTGTTTTTATATTCGGTCAGGTCAACAACCGCAAAATCAGGTTTGCGGGTTTTCCATTTACCGCGGGTGAAATCTGGCACCTTGACAGGGGCACTGCCTTTGGCGATAGACATTTCTGAAAGCGGGCCAACGGCAGCCATCAGCACCCCATCATAGAGGCTCAGCGGGAACTGAGTTTTATTTTGCAGGGCCTTTACCATCTGGGTCAGCATGATGCCATCTGCGCCGCCATGACCACCAAAGGATTCTCTGGCCCAGGGATGCTGATATTTTTCATGATAAGGTTTGAAGCTTTCCCATTGATGATATTGCGGACTGATCCCGGTGAGATAAACCGCATCACGCTGTTCATTGTAGATGCCGGCGGTTCCCTGCACGGTCCAGCGATTATCATAAGGCCGGGGCGAATGCATATCATAATTGATGACTATAGTTTTACCCTGTTTGGTTCTAACTACCGAGGTGACGATGTCGCCTTGCTTGTATTTGATTTTCGAAGCCGGATGACCGGGGAAGCGGCGCTCGAAATAGTCATAAACGCTTTTGCAGTCAGTAGCCGTTGAGGTGATGGTATCATAATAATCACCACAATTGATATCCATCCAGCTGATCATAGGCCCTTGCTGATGGGTAGGATATTGAGCGCGATTGTGATCGATAAGGAATTGAGCGCCCCATCTGGGATTGCCGGTGGAACTGTCGAAATACCAGTGGTCGGTACAGTCATGGGAATAAGCACAATGGCCATGAGTCATTCTGCCGAGCATACCGAGCCTGATCATATTTAAAACCGCCAGATTGTCGGGACGAAAACTCCAGTTTTCCATTTGCATACAAGGGGTGCCGGTTTCTTCCCAGGTTTTAATCAGTTCCCAGCATTCTTCCAGCGTATAGGCAATCGGCACTTCGCAGCCCACGGGCTTGCCGGCTTTCATACTGTAAACCGACATCGGAGTATGTAAATCCCAGGGGGTAGCTATGATGACCGCATCTACATCTTCCCGTTCCATTAGTTTTTTATAATCGCTATCGCCGGTATAGCCAGCGGGTTCTTTATGGCCTTTGCTGGTGACAATCCTTTTGGCCGCGGCCAATGCGTTAGGGTCAATATCGCAGACGGCCGTTACGGTGGTTCCTTTGATGGAAAGCAAATTGCTCATCACGCCCCGGCCCCGGCCCCCCAGACCAACAAAGCCAAATCTTATGACTTTGGCATCAGCTGCCTGGGCGGTGTTAGTACCGAAACTGGCAAGTGCCACCCCGGCAATTACTGCGGCATTGGTTTTAAGAAAATTGCGTCTGTTGATCTGATCGGTCTGATTGGAGATTGAACTGGTCATTTTGTTTTTCCTTTAAATATATATAAAAGTATCAATTTAAGCAGGTATTATAGCATATTAATCATTTATTTCTTCTGCATTGCTATTAGATTATTTTAAACATTATCTAGGATATATCAATGGGTGTTTTTACTGGTGAAAAGGTGGTCGGCCACTTATAGCCAGCTTTCTGATTAAATTTGCTTGACGATGGCCCAGGTTTAAATACAATATAAAATGGAAATTTGCGGTTTACTCAAAAGTGTGTAAGTTTTCTTCTTGCGGCGATTCTATAGTAATAGCTAGTTTTTTTAGCAAGAATACAGGGTTTTTGACCTTATTTAACTCTTTTTAATTTTCAACCTGACAGTATTACGCAGATAACTGTTATCGTTTATCGCAGCAAAGGAATTTTTATGTACAGAATAGCTATTCGGATTTATGTTTTACTGGCTTTATTCGCTGGCAGCTTTGTTTATGCTGCTGATTGGGGCGGGTTTCGCGGTGCTGACCGGCTGGGAATCTCCAGAGAAAACAATTTACTGGAACAATGGCCCCCAGGCGGCCCAAAAGAGTTATGGACAGTTCAAGGCCTGGGAATTGGCTATTCTTCAGCTGCGATAGCCAATGGCATGGTCTATACTACCGGGCTGGATCCAGTCAGCAAGGAAGGGTTTCTGTTCGCTTTTGACTTGCAAGGCAAGCCCAAATGGAAAAAAAGCTATGGCCCGGAATGGAAAGGCTCATTTAAGGGAGCCCGAACCACCCCGACGATTGAAAATGACCGGGTTTATGTTATTTCCGGTTATGCGGTTGTGAAGTGTTTTGATGCCAAAACCGGTGATCAAAAATGGAGTTATGATGCCGGTAGTGAATTTAAGACTAAGAAACTTACCTGGGGCATATCTGAATCTGTTTTGATTTATAAGGATAATGTGATTTGCTGTCCCTGTGGCGATGATGCAAGTGTTATTGCCTTAGATAAAATGACCGGAAAACTCGCTTGGGTTTGCAAAGATGCGATCCAGACCGCTGGCTATTGTTCTCCAATAGTAATCAGACATGGTAATCGTGATATTATTGTCAATATGATGCAGTCTAATCTGGTTGGAATTGATGCAAATACTGGAAAACTATTATGGCAAAGTAAGGTTCCCGAACCCGATGCCGGTTTTGGCGCAGATAACAACCCGGTTTGTCCGGTCTATAAAGATGGTTTTTTATACTCTACTTCGGGTTATGGCAAAGGCGGAGTGATGTATAAAATAGCTCCCGACGGCAATAGCATCAGCAAGGTCTGGGAAGATAAAACCCTTGATGTTCATCATGGCGGGGTAGTTTTGATTGATGGCTATATCTATGGGGCCAGCTGGGATGGCAATTCCAAAGGCAGTTGGGTTTGCCTGGATTTCAAGACCGGTAAAGTCATGTATGATGAAAAATGGCTCGGCTATAAAGGTTCAATTATCGCCGCCGGTGAGATGCTTTATTGCTGGGAAGAAACCAAAGGCAATATTGCCCTGGTTAAAGCTAACCCGAAGAAATTTCAAATTGTCAGTACATTTAGAGTCGAAAAAGGCGATAAAGAATATTGGGCGCATCCATCTATCAGTGATGGAGTTTTGTATTTAAGACATGGCGATGTTATGATGGCCTATGATATAAAGAAGAAGTAAAAAATTAAAAGTGAACAGTGTGGTGTCGCTTTGCGACAAATTTATTCAACCTGAAAAAGGATATTGAGATGATGATTATTAAGAAAATGGCTACGGTTGTAGTTTCGGTTATTTTGATGAGTAGTTTGGCTATGGGGGCCGATTGGCCAGGCTTTAGAAATGCCGACCGAACCGGCCAATCCAGTGAAAAGAATCTAATGGATAAATGGCCTGAAGGTGGACCAAAAGAATTATGGTCAGTTACTGGCCTTGGTTTAGGTTATTCATCAGCCGCAATTGCCAAAGGTGTAGTTTACACTACCGGAGTTGACCCTGAAACCAAAGAAGGTTTCATTTTTGCCTATGACCTCAAGGGAAAACCAATCTGGAAGAAAAGCTATGGCCCCGGCTGGAAAGGCTCTTATAAAGGGGCTCGGACTACGCCGGTGATTGAAAATGATCGACTTTATATTATGACTGGCTATGGTGTGGCTAAATGTTTTGATGCCAAAACCGGAGATCCCAAGTGGAGTGTCGATACTTTAGGCACATTCAAAGGCAAAAATATCACCTGGGGCATATCAGAATCCATTTTGATTGCTGGCGATAAAGTTATTTGCAGTCCCGGTGGCGATGATGCATCATTAGTAGCTTTAGATAAAATGACTGGTCAGACCAAATGGACTACAAAAGGTCTTAGTGAAAAGAGTGCTTATTGTTCGCCAATAGTGGTCAAATATGCCAACAGAAATATTGTTATTACTATGCTTGAAAATAGTTTTGTTGGTGTTGATGCCGATAGTGGCGAAGTATTGTGGAAAGAAAAAAATCCTAAAAAGCCTGGCAGTGCCTATGGCAACATTAATCCGGTCAGCCCGGTCTACCATAATGGATATTTTTATATTACCAGTGGTTATAAATGTGGCGGGGCAATGTTCCAGATTGCCAAAGATGGTAAAGGAGTCAAACAGATTTGGGATGATGCCGAACTGGATGTCCATCATGGCGGTGTAGTTTATATTGATGGTTATCTTTATGCCTCCAGTCATGCCGCTAACAGTGGCAAATGGATGTGTGTCGATTTTATGACCGGCAAAGTTATGTATGCCGACAAAGGTCTTGGTGCTCAAGGCTCTACTATTGCCGCCAACGGCAAGCTTTATTGCTGGGATGAAAAGAAAGGCAATTTGGCACTGGTAAACGCTACGCCTAAGGGTTTTGATATAATCAGTTCGTTTAAGATTGAAAAAGGCGATAAAGAATTTTGGGCCCATCCTGCTATTAGCGATGCAGTTATGTATGTCAGACATGGCGATGTCTTGATGGCATATGACATTAAGAAATGAAAAGTTCTGCTGTCTCTGAGCGACAGTTTTTATCAGCATGGGCACAGCCCATCTTACCTGTAAGGATAGAAAAATGGATATTAAAAAAATAGCCGGTTTTGCAGTTTTGGTTGGTTTAATGAGTGGTTTGGCTATGGGAGCCGATTGGCCCGGCTTCAGAAATGCAGACCGGACTGGCATAACTGCCGAAAATGGTCTCATGGAAAAGTGGCCGCAAGCCGGTCCTAAGGAATTATGGTCGGTCAGTGACTTGGGAATGGGTTACTCATCCGCTTCGATAGCTGATGGCATGGTTTATACCACCGGTATGGATAGGAGCAAAGAAGGCTACTTGTTTGCTTATGATACCAAAGGTAATTTTAAATGGAAAAAGAACTATGGCCCCGAATGGAAAGGTTCATTCCCAGCTGCTCGTACAACGCCAGTAATCGAAGAAAATCGTTTGTATATTATCAGTGGTTATGGCCTGGTAAAATGCTATGATGCCAAAACCGGTGACGAAAAATGGACTGTCGATACTCTCAAGAAATTCAAAGGTAATGTTAATCGTTGGGGTTTATCTGAATCAGTTTTGCTTTATAAAGATAAGGTCATTTGCAGTCCCGGCGGTGCTGATGCTTCGATTGTCGCTTTGGATAAAATGACTGGCAAAACATTATGGACCAGTAAAGGCGTAAGTGAAGTTTCCGCTTATTGCGCCCCGGTCATAGCTAAGCATGGCGATATGAATATCGTTATTTCGATGCTCAACGAAAGCTTTGTTGGTATTGACGCTGACAATGGCCAACTGCTATGGAAAGAAAAAAATCCTCCAAGACCTGGCGGCAGAAGCGGCGGGATCAATCCTGTAACCCCGATTTATCAGGATGGCTGTTTTTACATTACCGCAGGCTATGATTGTGGCGGTGCAATGTTCAAGATTGCCAAAGACGGCAAGAGTATTACCAAAGTCTGGGATGACAAACTCCTGGATGTTCATCATGGTGGGGTGGTCTTGATTGATGGCTATATCTATGGGTCCAACTGGGAAAATAATTCATCGGGCAGCTGGATTTGTCTGGATTTCAAAACCGGCAAGAAAATGTATGAAGAGAAATGGCTGGGCTATAAAGGCTCGATCATCGCTGCTAATGATATGCTTTATTGCTGGGAAGAAAAGAAAGGCAATATGGCCTTAGTCAAAGCCACCCCTGATGGTTTCAAAATTATCAGCTCATTTACAGTTGAAAAAGGCGATAAAGAATTCTGGGCCCATCCAGCTATCAGTGATGGCGTGCTATACATAAGACACGGCGATGTTCTGATGGCCTATGATATTAAGAAGTGAACAATTACGGCATTCGCTTTGCTCATTTAATTTTATAAGATAACAGGCGTAAGTGTTTTTTGGCGCTTACGCCTTTATTTGTTTTAGAGGGTGTTTATATGACAGTTAAAATTGGCGTGAGTATGAACTACCGCCTGAGCGATGAAGGCGTTCAGCGGGCTTATCTCGATAGCGGCTATTTTGATTTCTTAACCGAGATGGGTGCCGTTGTGGTGCCGATTTTGCCGGTTGATGATGCCGAAGCTGTTGGGGCGGTTCTGGATATGGTCGATGGAGTTTTGTTTACTGGTGGGCTGGACCTGGATTCACAGCTTTGGGGTGAGCCTTTAAGCGAACATGCAGAGTTATTGCATCCGCGGCGGATGAAGTTTGAGTTTAAGCTTTATCAGATGGCCAAGGACCGGCGTTTGCCGATTATGGGGATTTGTCTGGGTTTGCAGATGATTTGCGTAGCGGAGGGCGGCAAGTTGTACCAGCATTTGCCCGAAGATGTATCGGGTGTGGACCATGGTCAGGGACCCAGGGTGGTTAACCACTATGTGAAGCTGACTCCAGACAGCAGGCTAGCGGCAGCTGTCGCTGTTGATGTGATAAATGTCATGAGTGCCCATCATCAAGGAGTTGCTGGCATTGGTGGAGATTTGGAAGTTGTTGGCCAGACCGATGATGGGGTGATAGAAGCGGTTGAAATGAAAGATTATCCATTCTTGTTGGCGGTACAATGGCACCCGGAAAAGAAGATGAATGAGGAGTTTGACCGGAAAATTGTCCAGGCGTTTTTGGATGCTGCTATATTATAGATTTGATGATTGGATGGGAGTTTGGGGGCGGTATTTAAGCATATTATGTAAGATTTAGCTATAAGTAGCAAAACAGCACGAAGCGGCAACGCCGTGCTGAGGCATTATGCCATATTCCATGATGATTAAAACAATTTTAGCGTTAAACCACAATTTGATGGCCACGCCAAAAGTCGATAATATGCTAAAAATCAGTCCTCTGGCTCCAATATCAAAGGGGGCAGGAGGTTTGGATGCTGGCATCCAATTTGCGTTTTTTAGCTGGGCGCTGCCGCTACCATATTTATTGGCTAATTAATAACGCCTGTTAATCCTATCTAAAATATTATTTACACACCCTTAGCACCTTAGCATGTGAGTGAGATTTTTTAGTGGCAGGGTAAAAATATAAGAATAGCACACGGATTTTGACGGATCTGGCGGATTTTCGCGGATTTGATTGGGCAATAGCCAACGATTGTTTTAATGGATTTGTGGATTTTTTAGCTGGCAAGGCCTGTTTTGATGCAATTGGTTTTTAATTGTTTGTTTTGAAATTGTCAATTTGTGATTGATTATCACTGATCAAACCAGATTTTTTTTATGGCTATTGTTGGTTACAAGCCCGGAAGACCAATTTTAAGCACGAGTCATTTGCTAAGTTGATATTGGATATGGCTTTAGGTTTGCCACCAAATAAACTCGCTCACCCTTAGCATTTAGTTATCTATTTTTTATTGAATTTTTAATGGTTAATGGATATAATGATAGCTAAGTATTGCGTTTTAAGCTATTTTAGGGGGGCATAGATTAACTTAGGAGCTGGAAATGAAAAAGTTTATTTGTGCTATCATGTTTGTTTTGCTGATGAGTGCGTGGCTCAAAGCTGATGTTTTACCTACTGTGCAGGTACGGGCATCAAGCAGGGCTAACGGAAATGTACTGGAAAGGTACGCTGTTAATGGCAGCGGGGTTGTAAACAGCGAATCCCATGAAAGTTTCCCAGTACAAAAGATGTGGCTTGCGCAGCACTATTTGCCTATAAGTGATGCATGGTTGGAATGTGATTTGGGCCAAATATGTGACATTTCATTAATGAGAATTTATAACTTTAATGATAAATGGTCACAAATAGATTCAACCGAAAATGGTGTGCATAATTTCCAGATATTATTGTCAAATGATGGGGTAAATTATCAGGCTTTTGGTGGCATCAGGACCGCCAACAAGGCACCGGGAATACCAGAAGATCAAAGTGCACCACGCGATAATCGTTGTGCGACAAATTTTGACCTTACCGGTGCTAAGGCACGTTTTGTGAAAATTGATATTATTGACAGCTATGAAGATCCTGAGAAGGCGATAATTGTTGGTTTGTCGGAAGTGGTTTTTCAAGGGCAATATACCGGTAAAGGGCAAAATATTGCTTCTGACGATATTACGGTTACAGCTTCTTCTACAGTCAATGGCTATGACCCGGTCAATGTGATCAATGGCGGGGGATTTATAACCGATGGCTATGGGGCTCATACCTGGACTGATCCAAGTGCTGGCGATGGTAATAATGGCTGGGTGGGCTATTTTGATAATGGTCAGGTATCGCTGACTTTTGAATTTGATGAGCCCAAGGATATTGCCGCAGTGCGACTCTGGAATCTGGATTCATGGTGGACTGGCCAGGGCAATGCCGCTATCAAGGATTTTGATATATTAGCAAGTACCAATGGTATTACTTTTTACAATGTATTAACTGGCCAGCTTAACCCAATTGCCAACAGTACTGAATATGACTATTCGCAATCTTTTGCATTGTCAACTGGTGATGTAAAAGCTTTGAAACTTGTGATTAATTCTGCCCATTATGTCAACAATCAAACATCTGGTTTTAATGAAATTCAATTTATTGAAACTTATAATATTGATGAAGAGCTACATTATGATTTACCAGGCTTTGCTCAGCTGGCCAGTAGTTGGCTCTGTACACCAGACCAGCAGTATTATGTTGAAAAATGGGATTTAATTGATGATGATGTGATTGACATTAATGATTTAGCCATATTTTGCGGTAGTTGGCTGGAGTGAAATCATAAGATTTAGCCGAATTTAAGTTGATTTTGTCCATATTAAGGGACGCTAAAGTGCTCGAGAATGCATCTTTTCTACCAAAAATGACAAAAAAAACCCGTTTTTGTCAATAAAAACAGGTTTATAAAAGCCAGTGATGGGACTCGAACCCGCAACCATCCGCTTACAAAAACCGAAAGTAGGTTTCCGGGCTGCCATAACTGCTTGCTAACAAAGGTTTTATGAAATGTGGTGATTTTTTTGAGATAATTGTGACATGAATGTGACAAGGTGTTTTGCGAATTTTTGGAAAAAATCCAATAATTTTTTCTGATTCATAGGTTTCAGACAAAAAAATAGTTCATACTTATGAATATGAGATTTTTGAAAGGAGCAAAACATTGAAGAAGTTCACTTACAGAGGGTTTTTATTAAAGAGGGGTGAGCGGTACTACTATAAATACAAACTACCCGGCACAGTTAAATATGTAACGCGTGCTTTATTACCAGAAGGGGCTGTGTTTGCCACCACTGATCTGGAAACTGCAAAATATCTGGCACAGGTTGTGTGGGACAACGAATTAAAAAGGCAGGAATTAGGTAATGTTTTTGAAGGCAATTTGAAAACTCTGGCGAAAATATATATTGAATTTGCCAAGGGATATTATCCGGCTGAAACCTCCAGTGAAGCTAGTAATGTTGAACTGTCCATGAGAGCTTTGATTAAAAGTGAATTTGCATTGAATAATGCCTGCGACTTTGGGCCCAGAAAGTTAAAGCGTGTACGTCAGCAAATGGTTGATTGTGGTAGACTTTGCAGAAGAGAGATAAATCGCAGGGTTAATGTAATACGCAGGATGTTCAAGTGGGCCGTAAGTGAAGAGATGGTGCCATCTTCAGTATATGAATCATTACGCACTGTTGAAGCCTTAAAAAAAGGCAGAACTAAGGCTATTGATCATGAACCGGTAAGGCCGGTCCCTGTCGAAGATGTTCAGGCAACACTGCAATATGTATCACCGGTTATATCGACAATGGTGCAGGTCCAGCTGCTAACTGGAATGCGCCCCGGTGAACTGGTTATTATGAGGCCAATTGACATTGAAAAATCCTGTGAAGGATTTGATGGAGTATGGATTTACAGGCCTACAGACAAAAAAACTGGTGACCATAAGCATAAAACCGCATATTTAGGAAAAAAACGTGAGATATATTTGGGGCCAGAGGCCCAGAGGTTATTAAAACCTTATATGAATAGAGATCCTCAGGATTATATGTTTAAGCCTGTTGAGTCAATTAAGGCCGTTAAGAAGAAAATGACCGGCGGCTATGAAAGATTACGGGAATCTTATATGTCAGATACTTACCGCAAAGCAATAAGGTATGGGGTACTTCAGGCAATGGATGATGGGAAAATTGATAAGCCGTGGACTCCATACCAGCTTAGACATACTGCAGCAACCCGTGCAGAGCGGGAGTTTGATATTAAAACGGCTTCTGCGATGTTGGGGCATTCTAGTATCTCTACAACTCTTATTTATGTTGAGCAGGATATGACATTGGCAGCAAAACTGGCAAAGAGAATAGGATGATTTTTTTATAATTTTAATTTTTTTTTACATAAATAGATGTTGCAGGTTTAAAGTTAACTTTGTTATAATATGCTTAAAAGTAAACTTTGCTTTAATTTTTGCGTTAGCTTGGGAAAATTGGGGACTATTCAGAAGTATAAATTACTAGGGTGGGTACTAGTTTCTCCAGTATTTTTGTTGACTAACCGCGAGTATATGTGTATATTTGATTGAGTATAGTGAATTAAAAGTGTTTTTCTGTCGATAGAGTATTAGTTAAGTATAGTTTTTAGAATAGTTTTGTAAAAGGAAAGAGGTTCTTTATGAAGAAATTGATGATCATTTTGATAGTGTTCACTTTAGTTGGGATAACCCAGCGTGCTGATGCGGCAAGATTTAATGTCCGCAGAGCACAGGTAACTGACCAGAAAGCAGCTAGCTATCTGCGTTTTAATCCCTTCACAACAACTACTGCAACAAAGGAAGAGAAGGCGACTGAAGTCTCAGAGCCAATCTCAGCTAGTGGTAGTCCTATAATTGCAAGCAAGTCTACAGCATATACACCAGTATATTCTGCAGCCCCAGGTGAAGCAACATTTCTGACTCGTCAGTTTGACGACGAAATAATTCGGACAGCTAGCTATACGCCGATTGTAGTTAACTACAGACCGGTATTGCGAAGTCCATCCAGGCCGACATTGTTTTAATTGCATTTGTGCCAATAATGTATGTTTGGTGTAGTTGTGATGTGCAGTGCTGCGAATTTTTATTAAGTTTTTGGTCAGAGGGAGTTGGCTTAGATAAATAAACAGGTTGCCGGATAAATGGAAGTGTGCCGGCAACGCCTAAGAAAGAAGAAGTTTGTGAATCAGTTGAAGATTAATTCAACTGTAAGCGCTAGTTTTGTGCTTATGGTTTTGTTTACTTTAGTTTTGCTTACAGGTTGCAAAAGTCCGAAATTAGTGGACTCAGAACAGTACCGCAAATTTCTAGACGCTGGACCTGTAATGCCTGTACTGGATCGGGATGCATTATTGCAGGCGCAAGTTGCTGATGATATTTATCGGGTAGTCATTGGCGATGTGCTCACTTTACATTTACCATCAGTATTGACTTCTGTTAGTCCTCAATACTTAGATGAAATAACTAATTATTCATGTCGTGTCAGTAAACAAGGTGAAATCACCTTGCCTATCGTTGGTCAGATAAAAGTTGCGGGAAAAGATTTAGATGAGATTGAACAGCTGATAATAAAAGCTTATTATCCCAAATATGTTCCGGATCGTCCATCGATTATCGCTCAGGTCGCTGAATATCATACCCAAAGCGTATCAATTATTGGTGCAGTTAATGCAGCAGGAACTTATAGGCTTCGCAATGATGAAATGTCACTGATTGCACTTTTGATGAAAGCTGGCGGAATTGTTGGCGATGGTGCCAGTGCCATTACTATAAAAAAAACTAATGCTCAAGGCGGCCAGGAACCTTTGATATTACCTGTTAAGGGTTTTAGTATTCCTTTTGCCGATATTGCCTTAGCCAAAGGTGACATTGTGGAGGTGGAGCCTTTGACGCCGGAGGTATTTACCGTTATAGGTCTGGTTAGGCGTCCGGGAGCTTTTCCTTATCCATCTGAAAGCCAATATAATGTATTTCAAGCTATTGCTTTTGCCGGTGGGGTAAATGATGTAGCAGATCCACAGTATATCAGGGTTTACCGTATGAATGAGGCAGGTGAAATTATTGATGCAACCTTTAAGCTTGATGGCGAAGGTATTGCTAATGCTTCCACTGTGAAAATAAGGCCTGGTGATGTAGTTTCACTGGAGCAGACTAGTCGGACTAAATCCCGGTTAATGTTTGCCGAGGTATTTAAATTCAATTTTGGTATGGCTTCGGGTGTGCAATATCGTTATTTGCAGGGAAGAGATACAACAACGCGAGAATAGATCAAATACATGAATATCAGACATAATAATGAAATAAATCAAGATATGGAAGCTGGCTCTGAGCAATTCGCTGGTGAAATTCAAGGTGATAGCCTGTTGACTATCATTTGGCGTAATCATTGGTTGGTGCTGTTGTCGGTGATAGTTTGTGTTGCTGGTGCGATTATTTATATTTCCAAGGCTACACCGATTTATTCCAGTACCGCCCGGATTTATGTAGAACAGCGCGGCCCAAAGATTATGACCGAAATGGAAGGGGTCATGACTCAAAGCAAAAATTACCTGTATACTCAGGCAAGCTTGCTGACTAGACCGCAGATCTTGGAAAAAGTTGTCAGTGACAGTGAAATAACTCGCTACGACACATTCTTAAATATTGACAATCGAGTAGCTTATCTGCGAAAGGCTATTAGGGTTGACGTAGGAAAAAAGGATGATATTATCAGCGTCACATTTGAATCTCCTTATCCCGAAGAAGCAGCGGTGATTGTTAATAAAGTTGTGGAAGAATATCAAAATGATTTTTCCGATACTCAAAAGGGCACTGCTTCAAAGGTTCTGGAAATTCTTACCACTGAAAAAACTAAGCGTGATAAAGAGCTGAATGATAGCTATCAGGCGGTTTTGAATTTTAAAGTTGATAATAAAGAGTTGTCCTTAGAAGATGGCCGTGGCAATAATGTCCTGATCGAAAATTTGAATCGTCTTATGACCGCTCATACCGAAGCAACAATCGTAACGATCAAAGCTAAAGGTCTACATGAAGCCGCCAAGACTATGAGCAATGACCCTGAAAAACTCAAACAGCTTATCGAAAGCCAACGATCCAACGTTTATATTTCGATGAATCAGGAAGAAACTCAGCTTCAAACTGAAAAGAATCAGCTTGAAATGCATAGAACTGATTTGCTTAGGAAAATAAATCCTACCCATCCTGGTATCAAGACCATCGATACAAAATTGGTTCAGGTTCAAACCAAACTCGAGAAAATCGAAGATGAACGCGGTTTGGCTTATTTGGAAGTATTGCATCAGAATTGGCAGGCTGCAATTCAGCAGGAAAAAGAATTCGCTACTCAGGTTCATGCCCAGCGTGATTTGGCTCAAGAGCTTAACACCAAAGCAGCTGAGTTGGCTATTATAGAATCAGAATTAAAAAGAACTGAAAATCTTTGTGATATCTTAGACAGCCGTATCAAAGAATTAAAAGTTACCGAAGATACTGGTGCATTGAATATCAAACCATTGGAATTTGCCCGTGCAGGTGAAAATCCGATCAAACCTCAGCGTAGTCGTTTATTGGCGATGGCGATGGTTTTGGGGATGATGCTTGGCGTGGGGGGGGCTTTGGTGCGTGACTGGATGGATCATTGTCTAAGATCCAGTGAAGAAGTAGCAGCTGTTCTTGGAGTGCCGGTATTAGGTGTTATTCCAAGTATGAAAAAGGGTAAAAAGACAGTTGTCCAACGTGGCAATATTGTAGTTCAAGAGCCAATGAGCCAGACAGCTGAAGCATATAAAACTGTTAGAACAGCGGTTTATTTTGGCGTACCTGAAGGTAATGCTAAGACTATTGTTGTTACATCGCCAGCACCAGGTGAAGGTAAATCAACCCTGGTTAGCAATCTGGCAGCAACTATGGCTCAGGCAGGTCAAAAAACTATTGTGCTGGATTGTGATTTTCGTAAACCTACCCAACATGCGATATTTGATGCTGATCAGGAACCTGGTTTGTCAAGTGTGCTGGCAGGGCAGGAAAAACTGGAAAATGTTATTCGTCCAACAACTCAGGATAAACTTAGCTTTATCAGCTGTGGACCGATACCAGTAAATCCATCAGAATTATTGAGTAGCGACGCTTTCGCTGAAACTATCAGGCAACTTAGCGAAAAATATGATCGTATTGTCATTGATTCCCCACCGGTAATGGCAGTTACCGATTCACGGATATTAGCGGCGATGTGTGATGTGACAATTTTGGTTGTTCGAGCCAATAAATCAACCCAGAAGGCTTCACAACAGGCTCGCGAAGGTTTAGTCAGCGTTGGAGCCCATTTGCTGGGTGCTATCGTAAATGATGTTAAACCCGGTAAAGGTAAGTATGGATATTACAGCGGTTATGGTTATGGTTATGGTTATGGTTATGGCCATAAGATTAATGGATCCGGAGCTGCTAAGGTTTAGATAAATTGAAATTGTGAAAATCAGTTATAGTAATTGATTTAAGTCAATATTAGAATTTGATATTTTTTGAGGCATTACTTTAAGAAGATATGCGAAGATTATTTAGAACAAAACAACTGCAAAGCTCGGTAGAGTTTTTGCGTAAGCCTCTGGCTGTTCAGATGACCGATGTTCATTGTCATTGTCTGGCAAATATGGATGATGGTCCTGTCGGTATGGACAGTTCGATTGGGATATGTCAGGCTTTGGTAGCTGATGGTATAAATAAGGTTGTCGCTAGTCCACATCAGTTAGGGCGTTATGAAAATAATACCGCTGATGATATTCGTAGTGCAGTAAATCATCTGAATAAAAAACTTAAAGAATTAAAAATTGATTTGGAAGTTCTGCCGGGCGCTGATGTACGAGTGGATGAAAGACTTGTACAAATGCTCGAAGATGACCTGATTATGACAGTTGCCGATCGGGGAAAATATATTCTGTTAGAACTTCCGCATGAGGCTTTTGTAGATATTAGCATAATAGTTAATCAATTACAGGACAAAGGTATTACATCTGTAATTACCCATCCTGAACGCCATTTGACCCTTGCTACAAAGCCAGGCCTTATGGATAAATGGGTGGAAAATGGTTCAATCCTGCAGATTACAGCTGGGTCGCTTTTAGGCGATTTTGGCGAAAGTGCCAAAAAAGCAGGTTGGTTTTTCCTGCAGAACTATGAAAATATAATCGTCGCTGGAGATGTTCATGATATTAGAAGGCGATCACCGAGAATGAGAGAGGCTTTTAGCGAGATAAGTTTGAGAATAGGCCAGAATAAGGCAATTGAGTTTTGTGCATCTAAACCTTTGGAGATAATTACTGAAGTCTGATAAATTTGATTTATGTCAGATGTGAAATAATATGTTATGAGTAAAAATATTAATAACAATCAATTGGAATATACCGAGCAGATGCCCAATCGATTTGATTTAACAATCGAATGGCTGATGATAATATTGCTCGGTTTTATGCCTCTGGCTCTGGGGGTAGTTTCTGCCTGGAGTAAGATGGTTGTTGTTGGTATGACCGGATTGATGGCTGTGGTTTTTGTTGCAAAATATCTTTTTGTTGCAAATACTCGTTTTATATGGACCTGGGCTTATGTGCCGATAGGTATTTTTATTTTGCTGACAGCTTTTCAGTTGGTAGAATTACCTTCAGATATGGTAGAAAGTGTTTCTAGTAATACCTATGAAACCAAGGTAGAACTTTTGCAAGACCATATCCCTGAAGAACAGCTCGATAAAATGACTTTGAGTTTTTATGAGTATGGGACTGCGGATAATTTACGTCTGATTTTAGCGGTTTCAACATTGTTTGTCATTGTAGTAAATGTCTATCGCAGTTCACGCCAGATTGAACGATTGCTGACGGGGATAACTTTTATTGCAGGCGTTATCGCCTTGATAGCGATAATGCAGGTTTTAACTGAAACCGATAAGATTTTGTGGCTTTTCCCGTCCAATGGTAAGGCAAATTCTGGTACTTTCTTAAATCATAGCAATTTTGGCCAGTATATGAATCTTTCGATTGGCGCAGCATTGGCATTGGTTTTGGTTAAACTCAGCAGGGCCTTAAGGCATGAAAGAAACATTGATATTGCAGAAGTTATTGCTATGCTTGGCTCACCTGGATTAAGGGTGGTCTGGTTTGCACTTATTATAATTATTCTGGGGATGGCATCCATATTTTTGTCATTGACCCGGGGTGGCATGATAGCGTTATTGATTGCTGGAAGTTTTACTTCGGTAAAGATGGCTTTTAAACGTGGAATGGAAGGCAGAACCTGGGTTATTACGGTAATGACGTTATTGGCCTTTACTTGTGTGCTTTATGTGGGTTTTGATGCTGTCTATGAACGGCTGGCTACTCTAAGGGAATCTGATAAAGCTGAAGGCGGACGTATGCAAATAATCAAAGATATTTCTGTTGCCTGGATGAAATTCCCAGTTTTTGGCACTGGCATGGGGACCCATGATGTTGTTTATCCGATGTTTGATCGTTCAACAATTGCAGCATTAGCTGGCCATGCTGAAAATGAATATGCCCAGACCGCCGAAGAAGCCGGTGGAATTGGCTTAGCGGCATTGCTAATGACTATTTTAATTATCTGGGTGAATTATTTCCGGGCAATTAAACGTTTTGGCAGGTCACATAATTATCTGGCAATTAATTCTGCAGTTTTCGGTTTGGGCTTTGGGATTTTAGCTGTAATGATTCAGAGCTTAAGCGATTTTGGTCAACATTTACCTGCTATCGGCTGTTTGACAGCATTGTTTGGTGGTATGATTGTTAGTATTGGCCATATGGCCCGTAAAACAAATAGCGATAAAATTTTAGTTAGTAAAACAGGTTCTGGCAGAATGCTGGTCAATTTCTTATTGCTATTGGCAGTTATAGGTATCTGGTCCTGGGCTTTAAAGGATGCTAATGCGGCCCGGATTGGTCAAGGTTATTTTGATCAGGCCTTGAAGCTGGAAAAGAAAATGGAAACAAAGCAGTGGCTGGCTGATAATGAAGATTACGCAGAGCTTATTAGTATTGCTGAAATGGCAGCTAAAGCTGATCCGAAAAATGTGCATTATGGCCATTGGCTAAATGTTTATCGTTGGCATTCAATCTCACGGGTGGCAGATGAAAATGGTCAGCTGTTGATGACCCCAGATACCATTGATTTTACAGAAAAAATCGTTGAAGAGTTTCATAAACTTCATGTTTTATGTCCGACATTTGGTCCCAGCTATTCTATGGCAGGTCAATTGGAATATTTCATTTTAGGTGATAAAGAAGGTGTCAATAATATTCGTAAAGGATATGCACTTTCACCTTGCGATCCTGTTGCAGGTTTTATGGCCTTATTACTTGATGGTGAAGAAGGGAATATTGAGCAGTCGTTTGCCAAGGCTCAGCGGGTTCTTAGCCTGGATGGAAATTTTGCACCCGAGCTGTTTGAATTATATATTCTGCAATATCAAAGGCCGGATCTGGCGGTTCAGCTGGCAGGTGATCATACCGGATGGCTTTCCATGGTTGCAGATATTCTCAGCACTGATGATGATAAGCATGAGCTGGTTTCACAGGTTCGCAGCGAAATAGAAACTATTCTTAAGGAAAAAGCCAGCCAGGATGCCTCTGCTAATGTATTTGCGTCATTAGCCTATCTAAATGTCCGCAAAGAAGAATATGCTCAGGCGGCCGCTTTTTTCAAAAAAGCTTTGGATTTGGAATATTCTCAGGTTAGCTGGCGGTTGGCCCGTGCTAAATGTTTAGAGAAAATTGATCAGCTGGAAGATGCTATCAAAGAAGTAAAGATTTGTCTGCGGCAGAGATCAGAAATGCCAGAGGCTAAAAAATTGTTGGATAAATTAGTTGAAAAACAACTAAATGGAACAAAAACTGAAATATAGAATTTAAGGAATTTTATGTTTGCTGTGTATGGTAGACATTTCATATAGATTAATGATTGTAGAGAAAAACATGTTGTTGGTCTTTAAATGGTTAGAGACCTGTACTGCCTCGATTGAGGCTAAAGGAGATTTGGAATGAAGAAGTTGGTAAGAATTTATGTGGTTGTCTTAATGACATTGGTATTGGGAACATCAGCTTTTGCAGTAAACCCTGAAATTGCAGTGGAGACTGTAGCAGATTATCTTCTGGATAATCAAAATGCTAATGGCAGTTGGCCTGGTTCAGCTGATTTTACCGGTTCAGTTGTACCAGGTATGACTCGTGCATATCAGATTACTGGTAACACGGCATATCTTGCGTCAGCGCAGTTAGCGGGTAATTTTATCTTAAGTATCGCTGGCGGTAATTTCCTTGGCGATGAGGCCTATGCTCTGACTCGCTTAAGTGAAGTTTCAACCAATCCTGGTATCAATCAATGGCGAACTGCTCTTGGGGTATTTTATGCCGCTGTAAAGAACAGTGAATATGGCACAGATGGTTATATTGATCTGATTGAAGAAGATCAGGAAGATCCATCCGATGCATTGTTTTTTATTGCTCATCACACAGTAGCGGCATTTTATGTTGATGCCTCTGATCGTTATGTCTGGCGGGTTAGATTGATTGAAGTTTTATCACGTATACAAGATGGTCAGTCTGGTTATCCAGTTGGTTCCCTTGGTCTTGCAGTCTGGGCTTTGGTGCAAACTGGTCTGATGGATGATACTTATGTCGATCCAAGTGCTCCTTCTGGTTCATATTGGACCGGTGTTAAACTAAATCAATTAGAAGGTTTACTTAAAGGCCATATTGTATTAAGTGGGACTTTTGCTGGTAGTGCTTACTGGCGTTTTGATCATGGTAATGGCGGCTTTATTCAGGATATCGCCGGCTATACTGAAGATTCAGTTTTTGCAACTAAGGGCTTTGCTGCCTTGCAAAAAAAATCAGCTGGTTCAGTTACGGAAATTCGTCTCAAATCAGTTCAGGATAAATTAACTGCTGGTATTGAAAATGATGGCTCTGTGCAGTACAGTATTTTCAATAATGGTCAAACCGAATATGTCTGGGCCGCTGAGACCTTGGCGGTATTGCCAATTTTAGCTGATGCAAATCGTGATGATGTTGTAAATCTAGCCGATTTGGATCGTATGACCAATTACTGGTTGGCTGCAAATTGTGCAAGTTCACTTAATTGTGCCGGTACTGACATCAATAAAGATGGTAAGGTCAATCTAGCTGATTTTGCTGCTTTGAGCAGTTATTGGCTGGTAGAGGCAAATTAGTCTTGTTAGTTTAGATTATAAATTAGCTGCCCAATTGAGTTTGGGCAGCCAATTTGTTTTTAATTATATATTAATGTTGCTATTTTTGTGGCAGATTTTAGCTATTAGGTTTTGTTAAGATGTGGCATCTATAACAATTATGCGGTTTGGCAGTTTGCTCTCAATTAAACTGCACTTGTTATTTTGACTGGTTTTGTTAAAGGCAGCTTTAGTATTTCTGCTTTTATGTAGAAATCGTTAGGGTGGAATTTATTTTATGTTAATTAAATGTTTTATATATTTTGTTGTCTTAGTTAGTCATCTGTATTTTTCCGCATAATCCGTATAAACGTCAACTGGAGCTTGATTATTTTTATTCATGTCCCATTGTATATGATTTTGGTCTTGCCATTTTATAAGATATAATATATATTATTTTTATAAAGTTTTATTTAATTGGGTGAATTTCTCAGACAGTTTAGATAAAGCTGAGCTTTCCTTTTAAGAGATATTTATGTGGGGAAGTATTTGCATTTATTATTGCCCGAGAGGCAATCGTAAATACTGGTCAGCTAAGCAGGGCGGTTTTTTTAACCCTTGCTGACCGGTGAATAAGAATCAACCATATCGTTGATGACCTGCTGAGAACAGGATTTTTTCCTCGTTGGCGCAACCGACGGGGACGGAGTGTGCGCATCGCGATGCGATGCGAGGTTAAAAATAAAAAGTTAAAGGTAAAAAATGATTAGTTCTTAGTCTAATTCTAATTCTAATTCTAATAACCAACGACTAACAACTAACAACTATTCTCAAGCACGAAGCGAACAGAACGAGCGACCAACGGAAGCGGAAATTACCCAACCAACAACAACAAGGATGCCTTGCGCACAGCAATGAAGACTTATATTTTTACATATGCATTAGCACTTTTGCTATCGACGATTTTTACGCCGCTAGTGATTTTTGCTGCCCGGTCATTGGGTGTCAATGATGCTCCAAACGCCCGTAGCGTCCATACCAAATCGATTCCGCGATTAGGTGGGCTGGCGATCTTTTTGGCCATGATGTCAGTTGCTGTGCCTATGTTGATTTTTGATGACCCGATTGGCCATATGTTTTTGACTATTGCAACTAATATGATGGTATTATTATCTGCTGGTGCTTTTATTTTTATGGTGGGTTTTATTGATGATTTAGTTGGTATTCGAGCTCGCACCAAATTTTTAGCTCAGATAGTTGCTGCGGTAGTAGTTTGTTATTTTGGTATTCGCATTGATCAGTTAAGTGTAGGCAGCTGGTTCAGTATCGATTTTGGCTGGTGGTCCTGGCCGATAACGATTTTGTGGATCGCCGGGGTTACCAATGCCGTTAATTTAATTGATGGTTTAGATGGCCTGGCAGCTGGTATCTCTTCGATTGTTTGCGGGACGATTGCGGTTTTATCGATTTATATGGGCCAGCCGGTAATGGCGGTGATAATGCTGGCTATGCTGGGCAGTTTGAGTGGCTTTTTACTGTTTAATTTTAATCCAGCCCGGATCTTCATGGGCGATTGCGGCAGTTTATTTCTGGGTTTTATCCTGGCGACTTCTTCGGTGATGTGTGCATCTAAGTCAACTACCATAGTGGGCCTGGCTTTGCCATTTATTGCCTTAGGGGTGCCGATTTTTGATATGTTATTCAGTATGTTGCGACGGCTACTGGAACGTCGCAGTATGTTCAGTGCTGACCGGGGCCATGTGCATCATCGGCTACTGGATATTGGTCTGAAGCATCGTCATGTAGTGCTGGTTATTTATGCGGTGACCATGCTGGCTACAGCTTTGGGTTTATTTATGATGATGACTCAGGATGCCAGTACCGTCATAATTTTTGTTGCGATTTTATTATTGCTGGTGCTATTTTTTCGGACCGTCGGCGCGGTGCGGTTGCGGCATACCTTAACCCGGGTCAGAAGTAATTTACAAATTAAGAAACAGAAAAAAAACCATCAGCGTAGTTATGAAACTTCAATTTTGCATATGCGTAATGCAACAGATTTTGACAGCTGGTGGCAGGCGGTTTGTGTCGCTGGTGATGAGTTGGATTTCATTTACCTGGCGATCCGCTATATTGATCGGGACGGCCAAAGTCATAATCGCCATTGGCAAAATGAACAATATGAAGCTGATGACAAGATTGATATCAAATGCCCGATGGCTAATATTATCCAGGCCTATTTCCCCGTTCGTCAGAGACGTGATGGTGCGGTGGTAAAAGTTGAGGTAGGCATGCCCGTCGATGATGTCATGGAATATTGTGGTCATCGGATGGGCTTATTTACGCGGCTGCTGGATGAATACAGCATTGCCGATTTGCCCGTAGCTGCCCGACCAAGTGAGCATTCGTGGATAATTTCCTTTCCCGAGCATGAAGTTTCCAGACCGCCTTATCGGAGCAGCTCTAAGCCAGATTTTCCCGATATTCCTGGGTAAAAGCAGGCAATAACTAGTAGCTTAAAGCTTGCCTGCCATTCGCCTAAAATATTATCTGTGTTGGTCAGCTTTATCCGTGTTATCTGTGTCCTATAACTCACCGGATTTCAAAAAAACTCAAAAATTCTTGAAATTTTTTATAACTTTTTTCAAGCCTATTTTAACCCCGAAACTGCTGCCTAATGCCTATTCTAAAGCGAGACGCTCGAGCTACCTGACGATGGGCGAGAGCCCTTTGGAGTGCGGCGACAACAAGCCCGCAAGGGCGCGGCGGCACCGCTTTGTATTCCGCCGACAAGCTTCAGCGCGGCGGCGGGGCAGGCAGAGTTTTAACCACAAAGTACACGCAGTGCACGAAGGAAATTATCGCGCGAAGGTGCGAAAGTTTGAAGGTGCGAAAGAGAAGTGAGAATAAGCAATTAGTCCTTAGCGATTAGTAATCAGACTAAAAACTAAAAACTAATGACTTATAGCGAATGACTTAAAGCTTATAACTTAAAGCTGAATTCCCCCCTCCGGGGGCCAAAAAGAGGATAGAATATGAAAATAGCAGTAGTAGGCGTAGGCTATGTTGGCCTGGTAGCGGCGGCCTGTCTGGCCGAGGGCGGTAATCATATTATTTGTGTTGACCGCGATCAGGCCAAGATCGATGACCTTAATAATGGCAAGATACCTATTTATGAGCCGGGCCTGACCGAAATTGTCAAACGCAATGTCCAGGCCGGGCGGCTGGTCTTCACTACCGACCTGACCGAGGGCGTAGCCGGTTCGCTTTTGATTTTTATTGGCGTAGGTACCCCCAGTGCCGCCGATGGCTCGGCCGATATCTCCGCAGTACTGGCCGTGGCCCGGCAGATCGCCGAGACTATGGATGGCTATCGTATTATTGTTACCAAGAGCACCGTGCCGGTGGGCACCCATCAGCAGGTTTCCGAGCTGATAAGCAGTATCACCGAAAAACCCTTTGACTATGTCTCCAACCCGGAATTCCTCAAGGAAGGCTCGGCGGTGGATGACTTTATGAAACCCGACCGGGTAATTATCGGCACTACCAACCCGGCGGTCATGGAGATTATGAAACAGGTCTATGGGCCTTTTATGATGAAAAAGAGCCGTATTATTTTTATGGACCCGGCCAGTGCCGAAATGGCTAAATATGCCGCTAATACTATGCTCGCTACGCGTATTACCTTTATGAATGAGCTGAGCGGTTTATGTGAAAAGCTCGGTGCTGATATCGAAATGGTACGCCAGGGCATCGGCAGCGATAGCCGCATTGGTAATGCCTTTTTATTCGCTGGCTTGGGCTATGGCGGCAGCTGTTTTCCTAAGGATGTGCGGGCTTTGAGCTATATTGGCGATCAAAATGACTGTGAAATGACACTGGCCAAGGCCGTGCAGGCCGCTAATTATCATCAGCAGGATCGCTTTGCCGATAAGGTGCTGGACTATTATAAGGATAAGGGCGATATTACGCTGGCCGTCTGGGGCCTGGCCTTTAAGGCCCGTACCGATGATGTGCGTGAATCGCCGGCGATCCGCTGTATTAATAAATTCCTGGCCGCCGGTATTAAGGTGCGAGCCTACGACCCCGAGGCTATGCAAACCGCCGCCGCCGATATCAAAGGCGCTGTTCAGATGGGCAGCAATGCCTATGAGATACTCGAAGGTTGCGCTGGCCTGATAATAATGACAGACTGGCAGGAGTTCCGCAGCCCGGCCTTCGATGATATCAAGGCCAAACTCAAAAACCCTATCATCTTCGATGGCCGCAATCTCTATGACCCCGGCTTCGTGGCCAAGCAGGGCTTGGAATATCATTCGGTGGGACGGGGTTAAAGCTATCGCTTAGATAATGCCTTAACCATTTGGTCTTAATCCCACAGGGTGGAAGTCTATAAATTTTAAACTGATCCTAAGAAAAATATTTTATGCCCTTACAATTAACCAAAATAATCTATAAATGCAGCCCCAAAGCTTTACATCCTTTTTACGATAGAATAGAGGCATCGGATATTGGCTCAAGATTTGTTGGAGGGGTGTTTTGGGTCTTAATAGGTTCTGTCTTATCAAGACTATTATTTTTAATATGTTTTATCCTTTTAGCTAGAGTTTTGGGAAAGGAGTCATATGGAGAATTTGGGATTATTAGAACAACACTGCTTAGTTTTTTGGTGTTTTCAAATATGGGCTTATCATTGACTGTAACTAAATGTTATGCACAATATAAAGGCAATGACAATGTGAAATTATGTAAAATAATAGGGCTTTGTAGGCTGTTTTCTTTTTTTGTTGGTATTGTTGCTGGGATAGTTTTATTTCTTGGATCTTCGTATTTTGCTAATAGGTTCTATGAAGCTCCGGGTATTATTAGTGAATTTAAGTTAATCGCCTTTATTTTGCCTTTTATTGCGATAGCTGAAGTTAATATGGGCTTGCTGGCTGGTTCAGAGTCTTTCAGGTCGCAAACTTTAGTTAGAATAGTTTCTTCAGTTATGTTATTTTTGTCAGTTTATTTTGGCGATAAATTTGGAGTTAGTGGTGGCGTTTTAGGATTATGTAGTTATTATTTGTTTTATTCAATGCTAGCATATTTTGTCGTAAAACGAAAATGTAGAATCAACATTATCAAACCGATATATGTTAAGTCTTTTGATGAAATTTCTGTTATATTTAATTCTAGTTTGCCTATTGCTCTTACTACAATACTTATAAATGTTGGCATGCTGATTTGTATAGGATTATTGTCTCGAAATAACGGTAGTGCCAGTGTGGCTATATTTGATATTGCAAACCAGTGGAAAACCTTTGTTTTTTTTATCCCCATGAATATTTCTTTTGTGTTATTGCCTATGTTTAGTTCACTCGCTAACAAACGCAATGGGAAATTTTATAAGTTATATAAGTTAAATATTTTATTTAATTTTTTTATTACCAGTTTTGTTGTACTTATAATATATTTCTTGTCGCCATTTATTGTCAACTTATATGGTGCTGGTTATGAACAAATGTTAGCCCCTCTTTTACTTTTTTGTGTGGTTATCATATTTGATTCTTTGGTATCAGTTAATGCAAAAGTTTTTATAAGTAGAAATAGGGTTTGGTTAAATTTTTGGACAGCGTTTGTAGAAGTAGCTATTTTAGTCGTATTGTCACATTATTTCATAATGAATGGCAATGGCGCTACTGGTATCATTATCGCATTCTTGATAGCCGTTATTTTAAGATTATGTATACAATTTATCTTGTTGTATAAGCTATCGATCATGAAGGAAGTGCCACTTGAATAGTAATGAAATATGTTTAGATTGGAGAATATTGACCTGGTCGATAGGTGGCATTGCTTTGGTCTTTTTTGGTGGCAATGCTGGGTTACTTTTGGTTTATGTTGTTTTGGCATATCTGGGCATAAAGGACTTCAAAAATATAGTACCAGCTTTATTGCTAGTTAATATTATTTTGAATACCAATAGTGTAAGCTCAGTATCAATGAAAACTATTATTAATGTTTTACTTGTAATTATTTATTTTATATTAGCCATAATTCAGTTAACAAAGCGAAACTGTAAAATTGGGCAAATTGGTATTGTATTTGCATTTATGTGTGGTTTATTTTTACTCTCTTCGTTTAAAAATTCAGAATTCCTTGCTATTAGTTCACTTAAATTAATTTCTTTTATATGTTTATTCTATTCTTTATATTGTGGTTTGCAGAAAACTAACTTTTATTCTAATCTTAAATATTTATATAATTATTGGGCAGCGTTTGTGATACTTTCAACTTTATGCCTTTTCTTTTGGACACAATACGCGTATTTGTTAAATGGTAGAAGTTTTCAGGGTATTTCAGTACATCCGATTACATTTGGAGTAATTGTTTCAATATTTTGTTTGATTTTTTTATCTATTTATATTTACTATAAAAAAACATTGAGCCGTTCGTTTATGTTTCTTTTTATAATTTCTGCTTATTTAATTGTTTTAACTAACTGTAGGACGGCTGTTGTATGGTTTTATGTTTCTTTTTTAACACTTTTACTATTTAGTTTTGTGTTCGATCTAGAACAGCGGAGAAAATTATCGCTTAAAATTTTGATGATAATTTTAATAGGTAGTCTTTTTACCTATTCTATATTTTATGACAAAATAACATCCTTCTTGTTCAAAGAAAGTCGTGGTGTGGTTTATCATAAAGATATTGGTACACTAACTTCTTCTCGGCAGGGATTAATGGGTGCATCTTGGGATAATTTCGCTTCCGACCCTATTTGGGGCATAGGTTTTGGCAGTCCAAGTGGCATTAAAGATTTTGAAGTTACAATGTTACCTGGCACTAATATACCGATTTCTGCGCCAACAGAAAAAGGGAATTTTTTGCTGGCTAATCTAGAAACAGTTGGATTGATGGGCACAATAGCTATTTTATTCTTATTTGTCAAAATTGTATATAAGATAAAAGGCCCTTTTGTTTATATTAAAATTGCTGCTTTCTTAATAGTAATTTTTATTAATTTGACCGAATGTTTTATGTATGGGGTGAATAGTATAGGGGCTTTGTTTTGGTATTGTTGTTTATTGGGTATAAAAGAAACAACAAATTGATTATTATTTTATGGTGTATTTATGTTTCAAGAATTGATTGCAAAAAATGTTGGAATGCCTTTGAAGTCATTATTTAAGGGGGATAAAATATCCAGGGTATTACCTGATCTGGTTAATAATCAATATTTAAGTTGTGATGAATTATACCATCTACAGACTTCTAAATTAAAAAATCTTCTATGTTATGTGAAGGATAATATTCCTTTTTATTCTAAATTGCTGAATAGTATGGATGTTGATCCAAATCATGAGGATCCGTGGGAATTATTATATTTATTACCCTTAATGGATAAAGAGACATATAGAAACAATTCTAAAGATTTAATGCCATTCACTAATAAGATATCGCCTAGTATAGGGTATACAAGCGGCTCCACAGGAGATAGATTTAAATACCATATTGATAAAAATGCAATCAAATATATGTACCTTTCAGGTTATAGAGGACGAATGTGGTCTGGAATTTACCCGGGTGATATACAATACAAGATTTGGGGGAATGGAAGTTACTCTTTTTTGAAGAAATCTTATAGCAAAAAATTTATTACCAGATCTATTTCAGATTGGTTGTTAGGCAGGTATGTTATTTCACCTAAATTTAACAATGATAGTGATTTGGCAGAAGCTGTTCAATTATTATTGAAGATAAAGCCAAAGTTTGTGTTCGGTTATGCAAATTCTTTATATTCTGTGGCTAAATATATTGTAGATAATAATATTGTATTAGGCCCTGATTGGCCTAAGGTGGTTTTTTATACTTCAGAAATGTTATATGATGCCCAGAAGGAAGTTGTTAAAAATGCATTTAGATGTTCCCTGATGTCAGAATATGGCAGTGCAGAATTTGGTGTGATGGCGCATACTTGCCCAGAAGGACAATTCCATGTTTCAGATGATTTATATATTATGGAAGTTTTTGATGGTGATAACAAGCTTGATATGGGTCAAACAGGCGAAATTGTAGTTACTAATTTGATGTCATTGAACTATCCTATGATTAGGTATCGACATGGTGATATAGGGGCTTACAGTAAAATTAAGTGCCAATGTGGGCTGAATTTTGGCATATTATCTGATTTGCAAGGAAGAAAAAATGATATTCTTAAATCACCGAGTGGCAAGGAAATTAATTTTTTGGGTTTTGGTCCTGCTTTCAAAGGTCAGGAGCATATCAAGAGATTCAAGGTTATTGAAAGAGATACTGGCGACTTATTATTATTTTGTGAGTTAATTGGTGTTACTACATGGCCAATAAAGGATAGGGAAACTTTTTTAAATACGTGCAAACAACTACTGCCTTCTGATGTTACTTTAGAAATTGGTTATATCGGAAAATTGCAAAATGATAATTCGGGTAAATTTAAAATTATAATACCATCAAATCAAGCTAAACCTTATCTTGATTTGATGGTTCAGAGGAAAAATATATGAAAGTTATTGTTTTCATACTTGCATATCTGCCAGGCTACAAAGCGGGTGGGCCTTTGCAGTCAATAGTCAATCTTGTTGAGGCATGCTCTGACGAATTTGAATTTTATATAGTAGCACCCGACAGGGATTTGGGCGATACAAAAGCTTATCCTGATATTGTATATAATCAATGGGTTCAGGTTGGCAAAGCCAAGGTTCGCTATCTTTCGCCAGAACAGCAGAATCTTAAAACAATTAGGCATACATTGTCAGAGGATAAATTTGATGCTATGTATCTAAATAGTGTTTGGTGTAAATGCTGGACTATATATCCTTTAATTGCAAATTTCTGGGCAGGGCCGCGCCTTCCCGTAATACAGGCCGTGCGAGGATCTCTGGGCGATAAGCCTATACGGTCTAAAGCGTATAAGAAAAAACCATTTTTGTTTCTATTTTATAAATTATTTGGTTTTGCTGAAAAGGTGGTGTTTCAATGTTCTTCGCAGCAAGAAGCTGATTATGTCCGGCAAAGTATGGGCAGTAAGGTTCAAGTATGCATCGTACCTAATGTGCCTGGGGTGAATATTGTAAAAAAACCAATAGCTTCAAAGCAAAATGGTCAAATCAAATTAGTGTTTATTTCCCGAATTTCTCGGATAAAAAATCTCGATGGTGCTTTGGAATCCCTTAAGTATGTCTCCACTCACGTTGAATTTAGTATTTATGGTGTACAGCAAGATAGCGACTATTGGCAGAAATGCCTTAATATAATTAATCAATTGCCAAATAATATCAAAGTAGAATACAAAGGCGAGTTAGAATCTAAGTATGTGGTTGATGAATTGAGCCAATATGATTGCCTGTTTTTCCCTACGCATCATGAGAATTTTGGCCATGTTATCCATGAAGCATTGAGAGCCGGGCTTCCGGTTTTAACAGGTAAAAATACACCCTGGCAACAAATGCAGGATGAAGAATGTGGGTGGCTTAGAGATTCTACTGACCATAAGGGTTTTGCGGAAATTATTGATAGTCTTGCCGAAAAAAGCCCAGACGAATTTTATGATATTAAAGTCAGGGCATTGAATTTTGCTCATAAATTTGCAGTCAGCAATAATATTGTTACTGAAAATATTGAAATGTTCAAACGATTATTAAAAAAATAAGCAGTGTATATTTAAGTTAGCACTTAGTGGTCGCTGTGTTATATTATTTATATCAAAGGATAATTATGTTCAAAGACAAGACCCTATTAATAACCGGTGGTACCGGTACCTTTGGCAATGCGGTATTGCAGCGTTTTCTGGATACCGATATTGAGCAAATACGCATTTTTAGTCGCGATGAGAAAAAGCAAGAGGATATGCGTAATAGTTTGCAGAATCCTAAGGTAAAGTTTTATATTGGCGATGTGCGTGATTATAATAGTATTCTGCCAGCGATGGCGGGTGTGGACTATGTTTTTCATGCCGCGGCACTTAAGCAGGTGCCCAGTTGTGAGTTTTTCCCGATTGAGGCCTTGCGGACTAATGGCTTAGGTGCGGAAAATGTCATGAATGCGGCGCTGGCCTGTGATGTCAAGAATGTGATTGTGCTCAGTACCGACAAGGCGGTTTATCCCATTAATGCTATGGGGATATCCAAGGCTATGATGGAAAAGCTGATGACGGCTAAAGCGCGGATGTATGGCGATGCAAAAACCATATTCTGTGGTACCCGCTATGGCAATGTCATGGCCTCACGCGGTTCGGTGATACCGCTGTTCATCCAGCAGATACTCGCCGGGCAGCCGCTGACCGTTACCGACCCAGCCATGACCCGCTTTATGATGACTATCGCCGATGCGGTGGATCTGGTCTTATATGCCTTTGAAAATGGTAATCCCGGCGATATTTTTGTGCAGAAGGCCCCGGCCGCTACTATCGAGACCCTGTGCCTGGCCTTAAAGAAGCTGTTCAAGGCCGATAATCCCATTAAGGTTATCGGTACCCGCCATGGCGAAAAACTCTATGAAACCCTGCTGAACCGTGAGGAGATGGCCAAGGCCGAGGATATGGGCGGCTATTTCCGGGTACCGGCCGATGTGCGTGATTTGAATTATAATTGCTATTTTACCGAAGGTGAGGAGAAGCTTTCTATAGTAGAGGATTATCATTCGCATAATACCGAGCAGCTCGATGTCGATGCTATGGCCGAGTTGCTATTGAAGCTGGATATTGTGCGGAATGCCCTGCAAACAGCAGCTAAGACAGGAGAATAAAATATGATGAAAATAGGCATAACCGGCTTGGCGGGTTTTGTTGGCTCGCATTTGCGTGATCGGCTTAGCCGAGAAAAAGATATAGAAGTTTTACCCTTTGAAGATAGTTTTTATGATAATCCACAGCAGTTTATCGATTTTGCCGGCCAGGCCGATGTGATTGTGCATTTAGCTGGCGTTAATCGTGATGAGCCAGAGGTTATTTATAATAAAAATATCGAGCTGATGCAAAAACTGCTGGATTTTTGCGATCAGGCAGGCAATAAACCTTTTATTCTTTTTTCTTCTTCGACCCAAATCGAAAGAGATAATGAATATGGCCGCGGCAAGAAGCGTGCCATGGAGCTGCTGGAACAGTGGGTTGGCGATAATGATGCTGCCGCTGTTTCTATGGTGGTGCCTAATGTGTTTGGTGATAACGGCAGGCCTTTCTATAATTCTGTAGTTGCCACATTCTGTTATCAGGTCACTCATGGTGAAGAACCTACGATTCAAAATGATGGCCAAATGACTATGATTTATATTAATGATCTGGTCGAAGATATTTTCAGCCTGATTAAACAACAGAAAAAAGGATATGCTATAGAATATATTCAGCCTCGTGTCGAAATTAAAGTGTCAGAAGTATTGGCTCTATTGCAAAAATTCCAGGCGGGCTATGCCAAAGAAGGTATGGTGCCGGCGGTTAATAATGATTTCGAAAGAGATTTGTATAATTGCTTTATTACTTATATGGATGCCGCCGATTGGCAGCGCAATCTTAAGTTAAATAGCGATGACCGGGGCTGCTTTATCGAAGTATTCAAACTCGAAAAGGGTGGCCAGGTTTCTTTTTCTACTACAAAACCCGGCATAACGCGCGGCAATCATTATCATGTCAGAAAAAATGAAAAATTCTGTGTTATCAGTGGTGATGCCAGCATAAAACTCCGCCGTATCGGCACCGATAAAGTAATCGAATATAAAGTTTCTGGCAGCCAACCGGCCTGGGTTGAAATGCCAATTTATTATACCCATAATATCACCAATATCGGCAATACCGAGCTGGTAACCCTTTTCTGGATAAACGAACATTTCAACCCCGATGACCCGGATACCTTTTTTGAACCGGTTGAAATTTGATTTATTGGCAATTATATTTTATAATATAAGATAAATATCCTTTGATTTTGTTAAAAAGGAAAATATTAATGAAAGTAGCAACTATTGTCGGTACGCGCCCGGAAATTATCCGCTTATCGCGGGTAATGGCGGCTTTGGATATGTATGTGGAGCATATAATCGTCCATACCGGCCAGAATTATGATTATGAACTTAATGAAGTATTCTTTGAAGACCTGGAGCTGCGGCGGCCGGACTATTTTCTTAAGGCCGCCGGTGAAAATGCCGCTGAAACTATCGGCCAGGTCATTGCCAAGTCTGATAAAGTACTGGCAGAGATACAGCCCGATGCGGTATTGATTTTAGGTGATACCAATAGCTGCTTATCGGCATTGTCGGCTAAACGCCGTAAAATACCAGTCTTTCATATGGAAGCCGGTAATCGCTGTTTCGATCAGCGTGTGCCAGAAGAAATCAATCGTAAGATAGTTGATCATATCAGCGATATCAATATGCCTTATAGCAGCATTTCCCGCGAATATTTATTGCGGGAGGGGCTATCACCAGATCGGGTAATTAAAACCGGCAGTCCGATGTATGAAGTATTGCATTATTATCTGCCTAAGATAGAAAAGTCCGATATATTGGGCCGTCTGGGCTTGCAGGATCAGGATTATTTTGTAGTCAGTGCCCATCGGGAAGAAAATATTGATTTTCCTGAACAGTTTAGTAAATTTATTAATGTGCTAAATGCTATCGCTGCCAAATATCGCAAGCGGATTATTGTTTCGACGCATCCACGCACTCGCAAAAAAATTGATGCTATGGGAGTCAGTCTGGCCAAGGAAGTTGAACTGTTAAAACCTATGGGGCTATGTGATTATGTGAAATTGCAAATGCATTCGATAGCTTCGCTTTCGGATAGTGGCACCATTACCGAAGAATCATCCATTCTGAACTTTCCGGCCTTGAATATTCGTAATGCCCATGAGCGGCCCGAGGGTATGGAAGAAGGCGCGGTTATGATGACCGGACTGGAGTTGGAACGCGTGATGGAAGCACTGGGAATTCTGGAAAAGCAGGCTCGTGGCCTTAGCAGGAATTTAAGTATTATTAATGATTATAATGTGCCCAATGTATCGGAAAAGGTAGTGCGTATTATCTTAAGCTATACCAATTATATTAATCGTGTGGTATGGCAGAAATAATGACAGAGGATATAATAATGGTAGCAGCCCAACCCCGTCTGATAGAAGGCGGCATACATATTGATGAGCGCGGTATTCTCAGTTTTGTTAATGGCTTTGATTTTGCCGGGGTACAGCGCAGCTATATAGTGCGTTCGCATCGGGCCGGACAAAAACGCGGCTGGGTTGGCCATAAGATCGAGCAAAAATGGTTCTGGGCCATTCAGGGCACCTGCAAAATAGCGGTGGTCAAGCCCGATGAATGGGAGCTGCCAGCCAGTAATTTATCTGTTGAAACATTTATTCTCTCGGATCGCAAGCCCGCGGTATTGCATATACCCGCTGGCTATGCCAATGCCATTATGAGCTTGAGCGAGGATGCGATTTTGATGGTATTTTCGACAGGTAAGATTGCAGATGCCAGTAATGATGATTATCGTTTTGCACTTGATACCTGGCCGATTTAATTAAAGTTTATAATTTGGGGAGTGAGAATATATGCGTATTTTATTATTAGCAGATTGCTATTTACCAACAAAAACTTCAGCTGCTGCAATGATTTCAGATTTGGCAATAGAGATGAGCAGTCAGGGACATGAGGTGGCTGTTGCTGTTCCCGATAGTTCGGTTATTGGTAGTTATAAGGTGGAAGAATCGGATGGCGTTGAGATTGTTAGAATACGGACAGGAAAGACAAAAGGTGTTGGGCATATTAGGAGGGGAATTAATGAGGTTTTATTTTCGCCAATTTTTGGGTTTCGTGCTAAGCGGTACTGGGTATCCAAAAAGTTTGACTTGATTGTTTCTTATTCACCTTGTATTTTCTGGGGTCCATTAGTTGCTCGTTTGAAAAAACTTTGGGGTTGCCGTAGCTATTTGATTTTGCGTGATATATTCCCACAAAATGCTATTGATCTGGGCTATCTCCGTAAAGGTATTGCCTATTATTTTTTTGATAAGATGGCCAATGTTCAGTATCGTGTTGCTGATACGATAGGCTTGGAATCTTATGGAAGCATTGAATATTTCAAAGAGCTTACAAAAGGGCGTTATACGAATTTGCGATTATTAAGAAACTGGAAGAAATTAGACAATAAGCATATATTAACAGATGGTAAGTATCGTAAGAAATGGGGGCTACAAGATAAAATGGTTTTTGTATATGGTGGTAATTTTTGCAAAGGCCATGATGTAGATTCTATTTTGAATATTGCTCAAAGATTGCTATCACACAATAATTTGCATTTTGTTTTGGTTGGTGGTGGCTCACAATTCGAAAGAATACGGTTGATGGTTGAATCTATGAAGATTACAAATGTCAGCGTGTATCCATCATTGTCGCAAGAAGATTATCTGGAAATGCTTTGTGAATTTGATGCAGGCATAATAACTCTGAGTCCAAAGTTGAAGACAAGTAATATACCTGGGAAATTGTTGACATATTTAGAATGCGGTTTGCCAATGGTAGTAACAATTAACAGGCCAGAAAATGACTTGAAAGTATTGATTGAAAAATACAATGTTGGTTATGTTTGCTCAACTGTTGATGAAGAATCATTTGCTGATAATATAGTTAAACTTGTAAATAATGATAAGATGAGAGCAGAGATAAGAAAAAATGCTAAAAATTTGCTCCAAGATGAGTTTGATGTGAAAAATATTGTTGATTATATTGTGGAAAATTAATGAGAATTTATCGCTGAATGGAAAGTGTTTAGATTTTGATATTATGAATAAATATTCTGCAATAGTTTTAGGTATGGGACCAACTTCTCTGGCTTTGGTGCGTGCACTTGGCAGGAAGGGTATTCCTGTTTATGGGATTGGTCTTGCTAAATGTGAATTGGCTTTGTCGTCAAGATATTGTAAGGCTATTGGTATAGCAGATCCCAGATGCGAGCCTGAAAAAATGCTGGATTTGCTTGTCGAGTTTGGCCGCGACAATCATAATGATAATAAGTTGATATTATATCCAACTGGTGATGAATGTGTGGCTTTTATTGGTGATAATTATGAACTTCTCTCGCAATATTTTAGCTTCAGTAAGCTTAATCAGCAAATTGCAGAATTATTTCTGGACAAAGGAAAATTTTATAATGCCTGCATAAAATATGAATTACCGGCCCCGATTGCATTTTTACCTAAATCGGTGGAAGAACTGAATTATATTGCCAGTAGTATTAAATATCCATGTATCGTTAAACCTAAATATTATCATAAATGGGCAATGAAACATGGTCTGGTTAAAGGCATTGTTTGTAGAACATCGGCGGAATTGCTGGCAGTAGGTGATGATTATTGTGAGGGGCTTAATCAATTTATCATACAGGAAATTCTGGATGGTCCTGAAACGGATATTTTCGTTGTGGCGGCATATTATGATAGAAATAGTGTGCCATATGGTATATTTGTTGGCAATAAAATTCGCCAATATCCGGTTGGCTTTGGCACAACTACTATGATGAGAACTGCCAATAAACCTGAATTGGTGGCTTTGTCTAATCAGTTTATGCAGAAAATAGGATACCAAGGGCTTTGTGATATTGAATATAAGCTGGATCATAGAGATAATAAATTTAAAATTATAGAAATAAATCCTCGTCTTGGTCGCTGGTATGGTATTGTCGAGGCTGCTGGCCATGATACGATATATTATAGCTTTCTTGATCTTAGTAACCAGCCTATTCCGCAAGTCGAAAAAGAAACAAAAGAAGTAACTTGGGCTCTGACAAGCAGGGATTTTCCCGCTATATTACAAAGTAAACAATGGTCATTATTTTCAGCTATCAGGAGCTATTCCGGCCCTAAAACCTGGTGTATCTGGGCTAAGGATGATATTAAACCTTTTTTTGCTTATTTTGGCGAAATGTTTGTTAAAGGTTTTAAGCACTATTGTAGATTTGGAAAAAATGCAAAATAATATCAACAACATACTCTCTATCGATGTCGAAGACTGGTTTCATATCCTCGATTCGCCAGCGGTACCCAAGATTGACACCTGGGGTGATTTGCCGCTGCGAGCTGAAGCGAGTATGGACAAGATTTTGACGATGCTGGCTGAAAGTGGAACCAAGGCCACTTTTTTCTGGCTGGGCTGGCAGGCCGAGCGGATGCCGCAGCTGGTAAAGCGTTGTCAAGAACAAGGCCATGAAATAGCTAGTCATGGTTATGGTCATATTCTGGCATATCAGGCCGGGCATAGGGCCTTTGCGGAAGATATTCGCCGGGCCAAGGCGATACTGGAAGATATAACCGGCCAGGCTATCCGCGGCTTTCGGGCGCCGGGCTTTGGCATTACCGATAAGGCGGCCTGGGCCTTTGATGTGATAAAAAGTGCGGGCTATGAATATGATTCCAGTGTATTTCCCTCGTCCCGTGGCCATGGTGGTATTGCCGATTCCCCGCTGGGTTCTTATTATATTAAGACCGATAGCGGTATGCTGCCGGAAGTGCCGATGTCGATGGTAGATATTATGGGACGGCGGTTAAGCCTGTTTGGCGGCGGCTATCTGCGGCTGGCACCGCAGCGATTGATCCGCTGGGGGATAAGGCAATTACATCGCCGTAATGAGCCGCTGATTGTCTATGTCCATCCGCGTGAGGTGGACCCGCAGCACCCTCGTTTACCGCTGAGTTTAGCGCGAAGATTCAAATCTTATATTAATCTTAAATCGACTATGCCCAAGCTGCAATGGCTATGCAAGAATTATTCATTCTGTACCATGCATGAGCTGATCGAAGATTTTGTCCGTGCGTTCTATAGCGAAACGGTCAATAATATACCCGTAGTCGATATGACCACTGGCAAAGCCGCAAACAAAAAAGTGGCTATGCCAAAACCGTTGCGCCCCGAAATCATCGAATATAATCCTGACAAGAAAGTTAAAAAGGAAGTGAAACTTGAAGATCATTAATATTGTCGGGGCTCGCCCGAATTTTATGAAAATAGCGCCGCTGATGGCCGCTTATGAAAAATATGATAATATCGAAGCTTTGCTGGTGCATACCGGCCAGCATTATGATGAAAAAATGAGCGATCTGTTCTTTCGGCAGCTGGGGATCCCCGCCCCGGATATCAATCTGGAGATCGGCTCAGCTAGCCATGCCGTGCAGACCGCCGAGATAATGAAGGCTTTTGAGCCGGTTTGTCTGGCCCATAAGCCCGATGCGGTGCTGGTGGTGGGCGATGTCAATAGTACCATCGCCTGTGGGCTGGTGGCGGTCAAGCTCGGTATTAAGCTGATCCATGTAGAAGCTGGGCTCCGTAGCGGCGATCGGGCGATGCCCGAAGAAATTAATCGGCTGCTGACCGATTCGATTGCTGATATGCTGTTCTGCACCGAGGCCAGCGGGGTGGATAATCTGCGGGCCGAAGGGGTAAGTGATGATAAGATATTTATGGTCGGCCATGTGATGATTGATACGCTACTGAAGAATCTTCAAAAGGCTAAAGAATCCGATATTCATCAGCAGCTTAATAAGGCCTTTGGCATTGATTGTGGGGCGGGCTATGCGGTGCTGACTATGCATCGGCCCAGTAATGTCGATGATCCGGTGGTCTTTGGCCGCATTCTCGATGCACTGGAAGTGATACAAAATGATATGCCAATTATCTTCCCCGTGCATCCGCGTACGCGTAAGAATATCGCCGGGACAGCCTTGGGCGATAAAGTAGAAGCTATGGCCAATCTGCATCTGCTGGAGCCGGTGGGATATTTTGATTTTCTCAAGCTCACCAGTAATGCCAAGCTAGTGTTGACCGATTCCGGCGGCATTCAGGAAGAAACCACCGTCTTGAAGATTCCTTGCCTGACCTTGCGGGAAAATACCGAAAGACCCATCACTTCAGATATCGGTTCCAATCAGATCGTCGGCACCGAAACCCAAGATATTCTCGATGCTTACAGCCGCTTAAAAGATGGCACCTTCCGCCAGTCGCAGATTCCGCCATTGTGGGATGGCAATGCCGCCGAGCGGATAGTCGAGATTATGGCTGAGCAAATCGGAGAGCGGGCATAATAATTTAACGCTAAAGTCGTAAGCATCGCAAATATTATCATCCAAAGACCGGCATTGCCGATTCTAAAAGCCACCTCGTGGCCACAGATAAGAGTCGCTTGCCAGCGACGGATTTAATAGTTTTTTTTATGATTGAGAAAAATCCTGCCAATCTTGTTAATCCTGTCTAAGATTTAGTCTTTAGTTCTTAATCTATAATACTCCCCATAATTTGGAGTCGCATAGTTAAGGTGTTTTACCCGGTAAGCCCGAAAATATGCTGATATATTGATATCTTCTGGGTATTAAGTGGAAAATATTAATATATACTCATAACAATTGAGTTTGTCCGTTTTGTTTACCTATAAGTTCATATGTTGTAAAGTTTTAGCATTGGCTCTGCCAGATAAATTCATACCCTTTGGGTATAATGCCCGATATTATTAGTGACGCTAGGAATTTCTTCCATGATAAAGGCAGTTTATATATTTTTTATATTTTCCTATCTTTTTATAGTTGCTGATGGCATCGCTGCTGGCAGTGACCCGGTCTATTTCCCCGATGCCAACTTGAAAAGTATAATCGAAATTCGTCTGGGTATCGATGATCCTACCGAAGATGATATGGGTATGTTGACCAGCTTGAATGCTGATTTTCGAAATATATCCGATTTGACCGGTATTGGCTATGCCAGCAACTTAACTGAGCTTTCTGTCCGGTATAATCAGCTAGCCAGTGTTCCCGCTGAACTTGGTAACCTTACCAGTTTGACCCGTCTATCGCTTATGTACAATGCTTTGAGCAGTATCCCGGCGGAAATCGGCAATCTTACCGCTTTGACCGGGCTGTATCTCGATAATAATCAGCTTAGCACTCTGCCGGCGGAAATCGGCAATCTTACTAATCTTACCTGGCTGGGACTTAAGAGCAATGAACTGTCGGCTTTACCCGAGGAAATAGGTGCTCTAACCAGTCTGACCGGGCTGTACCTGCTGAATAACGAACTGGAGACTCTCCCGGATGCTTTTGGCCAACTGGTAAACCTGAACTGGCTGGATCTTGGCAATAATCAGCTTGTCGCTTTGCCCAAAGCCTTCGGCGATCTGGTGAGTTTAGCCGAATTGAGCCTCTATGGCAATAAGTTAAACTCACTGCCGGAGGAATTTGGCAATCTTAACGCTTTGACCAGTTTCTATATCAATGGCAATCAGTTAAACAGTATTTTTTATTGCTTCCAGATCGCTGTGATTCAGGAGGCTAACCCCGGCTTAACGGTATTTAGCTATGATGCCAATGCCAATGTCTTAACGGCAGACTGCTATGGCGATCTGGCTGACTTTGCAGTTGTCAGCGCAAACTTCGCCCGGGATGATTGCAGTCAGGATAATAACTTTTGCGATGGCGCCGATATGAGCGGTGATGGCAAAGTTGACCTGGAAGACCTGATGATACTGGCAGGGCTCTGGCTGAGGCAGTAATTATGGTTTTCTTCACCGGCAAAATTGAAGATGCCTAAGCCAATGACTATCGTTTTGGGATTGATGCCTGGCTAATCATACAATAGCAGACCAGAGTATTGCAATATTATGATAGATAAATCAAAGCAAGATAAAATAACCATAAACCTTCGTTGGCTTACGATTGCTTTTGCTATAGCCCTTGTTATTGCCACCCATATCCCCAAAAAGATGATGACCGAAAGCATGCTGACGATAATAACCTGGGATAAGCTATTGCACATGGGGGCATATGCCATTTTGGCCTGGCTGATTTTCGTTTCCTTTGCGATTACTGATGTGTTCAAGCTCAAAATTAGCATTCTTTTTGCTCTTGCAATTTTTGGGGCAATCGATGAATATACCCAGCAATTTGTCAATCGCTCACCCGGTATAGACGACTGGAGTGCTGATTTTATCGGAGCAGCATCAGTATTAGTTTTTATTAGAAAAAAACATTGATCAGCGACAATATGTATAGCATCATTGATTTATTAAAATATGGTTCTGAGGGGGACCGGAGGAAATGTTATGGATAAGTATGTAGAAGAAGTTTTTAGACATTTCAGTCAGCATGGCCAACTGGTACAAGCCAAACCTTTTGGCAGTGGCCATATCAATGATACTTTTCTGGTTAAAGCTGGTTTGGATGGCCAGATTACCAAATATGTGCTGCAGCGGATCAATCATGATGTCTTTACTGATCCGCTGGCTTTAATGGTCAATTATATTCGAGTTACCGGTCATATTCGCGAAAAACTTCAAGACCGAGGCGATACTGATATTTTTCGTAAGGTTTTGACTGTATTGAAAAGCGATGAAGGGGAGAGCTTGCACATTGACACTGATGGCAATTATTGGCGTCTAGTTTTGCACATCGACCATTCTTTAACCGTTGATGTGGTTGAAAATTTGGATCAGGCCTATGAATCCGCCAAAGAATTTGGTAATTTTCAGGCGATGCTGGTAGATTTACCCGGCGGGCCTTTGCATGATACCATTCCTGATTTTCACAATGGCCCCAAACGCTACCAGGCTTTTCTGGAAGCATTACGAGCTGATATTGCAGGCCGGGCAGATTCTGCCAAAGCAGAAATTGAGTTTTTGCAAAGCCATGCTTATATTTTCGATGTTTTACCTAAGCTGGTCGCCCAGGGCAAAATACCAGTTCGCATTACTCATAATGATACTAAAATCAATAATGTTCTATTGGACGCAGATACAGGCAAGGGCTTGTGTGCTATTGATCTGGATACGGTCATGCCAGGTTTGAGTCTTTATGACTTTGGCGATATTATCCGCACTGCTACCAGTTCTGCTGCTGAAGATGAACAGGATTTATCCAAGGTGAATATGGAAATGGACCGCTTTGACGCGGTTTTACGTGGTTTTCTCGATGGTGCCGGTGGCTTTCTTAATGATACCGAGATTGATAACCTGGTTTTGGGCGGCAAGATGATAACCTTGATGATAGGTACCCGTTTTTTAACAGATTATCTTACTGGCGATAAATATTTCAAGGTTCATCGCCTAGGACACAATCTTGACCGATGTCGAACCCAGTTTAAGCTGGTTGAGTCAATCGAAGCTCAAGAGAAGAAAATGCAAGAATTAGTAATAAAATATGCCCGCAAAAATATGACAGCATAGCTAATTATAAAACAACTATATCGATAAAAACCGCAAGCGTAAAAACTTGCGGTTTTTTTTTGTTTTAAATTTAGTCGCTTTCAATTATATGAAATTTTTTCTTCATTACGGCAAAAGTTTTGAAGATGATTTCTGTAAAAGGGTAGTGTATTGATGGGCCATATAGGAAAGAAATCAATAAAAATCAGATTTAAATTATTTACGGTCCAAAAAAAATAAAAAAAATTACTGATGCAGAATGTTACAGGATGTTGCGCAAAGCTACAGGGGGAAAATTAATGATTATGTTTGAAAATATATTTTATGAATTTTTGTACTTGATTCGTTGTGCTTAATTTTTCATAATTATAAATATGATATCGTACAAACCTCTTCCTTGTAAATTGGTCGTGGGTAGCTGAATAATTCCCACGACCAGTTTTGAGAGGTTAATTCTAAAAAAAATTATTAATATGGAGGAGGTTTCATGTTTGTAGAACATTCCAAATCATTTCTTGACGCAATTTTTGGCTCTTTGGTTGGTAATGATCAATATCAGGGAAAGTCAATAAAATGGAATCAATGACAATAGGACAGTTCGTTAAGTTTTTGCGACAGGTACATGGTCTGTCTCAGGCAGATATGGCTTCGACGATCGGAGTGAGCACATCGCGTCTCTCCCCTCTGTGCCAGAATGGGTGAGACAATTCCTTGTCATTAATTAGACTTGAGGGCGAGGATATATTTATTATGAT
>JAEIOG010000033.1 GCA_016342495.1 Phycisphaerae bacterium | reverse complement strand
CCCAAAAAAAAGCTATTTTTGCTACCGCAAATCAGCTTAACACACCTATTCCCTAGACTATGGGATGGTTGTGAAAAGCTTTATATAGTTAATATACACTATATGTCGGCATAATAAAATGGACACACATAACAAAAGGATGCACAATAATAAGATTGGCTACTATGACAGATCTCAATGATATATACTTAAATGTCAGACACTGCCGATACATGCAAGACCCCCCCGGTCGAGAATGGGGCCCCAGAACCATTCCCGATTATGAACTTATACTCATAATCAAAGGCCAATACCTTTACATTGACACTAATGGGCAAGTCCTTCTCACTCCAGGAGATATTCTTTTCATTGAACCTGAATACCAGCATGTCTTTCGCAAGCTTCCAGAAGATGAAGGAATACATGTATGTGCACATTTTGACCTTATTGATAATGCTGGTAATATCTATTTTATGCATCAACTTGGCTGCAAACCACAGCGAAAAACCATTGCCAGCCAATTCGATCTCTTTCATATGGCAATGAAATATGCCAGCGAACAATTTATTTCTTACAGTAGATTCCATAAAGAAATAGTTAATAGCTCTATTCGACAAGTTTGGCTCAAAGTCGCTGAAAAATGGTTTGAAACGACCCAAAAAACTGTTTCTGAAAAAGTTAACGAAATGATGAACTATATGCGTAATAATATGACTCGTCCAATTTCTCGAATGGATTTAGCTGAAAAATTCCATTACACCCCAGAACATATCAATTATTTATTCAAGAAAGAATTGGGCATATCACCTTCGCGTTTCTTAAATCGTGAACGAGCCATCAAAGGTTTCAGACTGCTCTATGAAGAAGGGCTAAGTGTTCAACAGACTGCCGCCAAAACCGGATTCTCCAGCCAATATTATTTCAGCCGTGTCTTCAAAGATATTTTTGGATATCCCCCTTCCAAAATCAAAAAATATATCACCGGTAACATAGAAGAAATCTTTGAAAAAAGCATTATACCCAATATCACAAATTAATCATCTATAAGATTATATCCTATTTTTTATCATTTTATACCGCCAGTTAAAAATGTCAGATACCAAAATATAAATAATAGCTTTTTATTTCACAAAAATAGCAAAACCAGCCGCCGATAAAATCAGGGCCAGCACTGGCGTCATAATCCAACCTACCACAATGGTAGATAGCGACCTCAGGTGAATCGAATTGGACTGCTGCATAATACCAACACCAATAATTGCCCCAATAATGCCCTGGCTGGTACTGACCGGAACGCCTAACATTGCGAAAATATGCACGGTAATTGACATCGCCAAAACAGCGACTAATGAAGTAAAAGCATCTAAAGGCATTATCCCCGAGCCAACCATCATCATAACACGCTTGCTATAAGTCAACACACCTGCGGCAATTGCGCCTCCGCCAATCAGAGCAAGATGAGTATCAGATACACTTTCAAATTGGCCCGAAAAAATCCCGGTAGCGTTGGCGACATTATTAGCACCAAGTGCGTATGAACCATAAACACCAACAATAATAAGCGATGACCAGAGAAAATTATCACGAGCCAGAATACTCATTGGAATATAACGCATAGCAGCTGAAAGAATAAAATAAACCACACAGGCGATAACCATAGCGGCAACCGGGGTAGCCAGCCAACAGATTATAACTTTTTCCAACAGGTAATAATTAACCGTTCCGGTTGCCAAACCTACACCTGTAATTGAACCAATAATTGCCTGAGAAGCAGAAACCGGTAAATGCAAAAAAGTCATAACCGAAACCGCAAAAGCAGCTGTCATGGTAATTACAGTTAAAGTTGTCATTGAATATGACTGGGTAAGGGATTTTAATGTCGCCATTCCATGACTGCCCTGAAGAAATGCACCAACAATTATCGCAATACTGGCCAAGATAGTAGCTGTACGAAATGAAACGATGCGTGTAGCTACTGCGGTACCAAAAACATTCCCGGCATCATTGGCTCCAAGAACAAAGCCTAAAAAGGCCCCACCTGAAAAAGGTAATAAAGGAAGCATCAAACGCTCCTTTTGGCAGCAATCACACGAATGCGATCACCAACATTTTCACATCGATCGGTAATATTGGCAATATAATTTATCAGGTCACGCAACATGATCTTATCAAAATCCTTGATGTCGGGATTTGAAAATATTATTTCTATAATATGGTCTTGAATATGATCCGCTTGTGATTCCAGTTCATCAACTTTGCCAACCGGCACCACCGCAGCGGTATAATTATCAAAAAGCGCTGCCGACCCATCCAACATAGCTTCAACACATCGCTGCCCAACATAAAGCAATTCTGCCACCGAATTGGCAATAATATCTGGGACAGTAACAAACTGATTTATAGCCAGCCGGGCTGCAGCTTCAATTTGATTGGGAACCTTATCCATAAACTCCAGTAAAATCATTACATCACCGCGGGATTCCGGGAAGATTCCCTTAGAATACATAAGCACTTCAATTTCACCCCGAATATCGTCGGCTTTACTTTCAGCTTTATGGATTTGCCGAAACTTGGCCTTAAAAACATCATGGTCAGTGTCTTTAATATATTGTGCCATCGCCTGTCGAAAAAGATTCATACACAACAATAACTCTTTTCGATATTGGGCTAAATGATCTTCAATTTTACTTTTTTTGCTAATAAAAAACATAATGGTATCGTCGGTTATTTGCCGGGAAAGTCTTTATTAATTAATCATTAAGAATTTAGGTATTACCGCCAAACTGTTGGCATGCCCATATTTTTGTAAAAATCTATAGTAATGACAGCAATTTGCTGATTTATTACTTTTTTTTATCGACTATAAGTCTTCGCCCCAAAAAGTGTGCTATAATTAATATAGAAAGTTATAAATATGAGTATAGTTAAAATTGGTACAACCGCCTACCGGAGGTAAATTTCTATGCATATTCAAGACTATCTGGAAAACGAACACATTCACTTTGTACTTCGTAGCCACAAGCCCAGTTATGATTCCCAACGATTAGCTGCCACAGAGCATATTTCGGGTATGGATGTTGCCAAACCAGTCATAATTAATGCTGATGGCAAATTTTACATGTGCGTCCTGCCAGCATGTTGCAAAGTCGATGTCGAAACTCTGCGCGAACAAATCCAGGCCGATTCCTTAAGATTAGCCAGCGAATACGAATTGGCCCATCTGTTCCCTAATTGCCAACTGGGCGCCGAGCCGCCTTTTGGCAACCTTTATAATATGCCAACTTTGATGGATAATACTTTGGCCCCTGATGACTATATAGTTTTCCAGGCAGATCGCCATGATATGGCCATCGAAATGCATATGAGAGATTATTACAAAATTGTTAAACCAAAAATTTTGTCGTTCAGCTATCATCTGCATTGATAAGAACAATATATTATTTGGTGATTTGAATTAGAATGGTCTGCTTTTGGGTTATAGCTGTATGAACACGGTTTTATAACTCTAAAAATCTCTGCATTTATTTTTTGGCAGAGTTAGAGAATATAAGGGCATAGCGCCGACTCGCTATGCCCTTTTTTCTTGGGTCAAATCAATCAATATATGCCACAACTTCCCGCATTGGTATTGATATTTATTTCAACTTCGGTTTCAAAAACTGACCGGTATAAGATTCCGGCACTTCGGCTATTTCTTCAGGGGTGCCAATAGCTATTATCTGACCCCCACCATCTCCACCTTCCGGGCCCAAATCGATTATATGGTCGGCTACCTTTATCACATCAAGATTATGCTCAATAACCACGACAGTATTACCTCGATCAACTAAACGGTCCAAAACGCTAAGAAGCATATGGATATCGGCAAAGTGCAAACCAGTCGTTGGCTCATCCAGAACATAAAGCGTATGGCCTGTCGAAGTTTTACCCAATTCAGAAGCAAGCTTAACTCGCTGAGCTTCACCACCGGATAAAGTAGTCGATGCCTGACCTAAAGCCAGATAACCTAAACCGACATCGTATAATGCACGGAGCATTTGTTTTATCTTCGGGAAATTATCAAAAAAGCTAACCGCATCTGCCACCGACATATTAAGAATATCAGCAATATTCATGCCGCGATATTTAATATCAAGCGTTTCACGGTTATAACGCGTACCTTTGCATTGTTCACATTCGACATAAACATCGGGCAAAAAATGCATTTCAATTTTCTTTGTGCCTTGGCCCTGGCAATATTCACAGCGGCCACCTTTAACATTAAAACTGAAACGTCCAGGAGTATAGCCCCTGATTTTTGCTTCACGGGTTTTGCTAAAGAGATTACGAATCAGATCAAAAACACCTGTATAAGTCGCAGCATTAGAACGAGGCGTGCGGCCAATAGGGCTCTGGTCAATCTGAATAACTTTATCAATGCGATTTAAGCCCAGCAGTTTTTTATGCGGACCAGGTTTTTCGCGCGAATTATAAAGCTTGCGACGTAATGCCGGCAGTAGCACCTGGCGAACCAGTGAGCTTTTGCCCGAACCTGAAACCCCTGTAACGCAAACGAAGCAGCCTAAAGGAAATGCCGCATCAACATTTTGCAGATTATTCTGCGTTACGCCATGAATCGATATACAATATTTCAAATTAACTTTGCGACGTTTTTCTGGCAATGAAATTTTGCGCTTACCCGACAGAAATTTACCCGTAATCGACCGCTCGGAATTAATAATATCTTCAATGGTGCCCTGAGCTATAATTTCACCGCCACGATGGCCGGCACCTGGGCCTATATCTATAATATGATCAGCTTCCAGCATCGTATCTTCATCATGTTCAACAACTAAAACTGTATTGCCCATATCAGCCAGAGAACGCATAGTGCTGATAAGTTTTTGATTGTCCCGATGATGCAAACCGATCGAAGGTTCATCCAGCACATAGCATACCCCGACTAAAGCCGAGCCAACCTGCGTCGCCAATCGAATACGCTGGGCTTCACCACCAGAAAGCGTCCCGCTCATTCTATCAAGGGTAAGATAACTCAAACCCACATTAACCATAAAGCTCAGACGATTGCGAACTTCTTTAAGAATCGGGCGGGCGATTTTCATATGCTCAATAGGCAATTCAACACTATCGAAAAATGACTTGGCATTGACAATGCTCATCCGGGTAATATCACAAATATTATAGCCATGAAACATTACCGCCAGTGATTCAGGCCGCAGTCTCGCCCCACCGCAATGCTGGCATGGCTGCTCAGACATATACGAATGCAAACGTGTCTTTACAAATTCACTATCGGTATTATGAAAACGGCGGGTAAGATTGGGTAAAACACCCTCAAATTCAGAGCCAGATTTACTTTTATCCGAGCCATACATTAATATACGACGAGTCGCAACTGGAATTTTCTTATATGGCATATCCGGGAAAATCTCAAATTCTTCACAAAAATCTTTGATGACACGATTGTATAATATGTTCATCCTCTTGCCGCCCCGTCGCCAGGCATCAATCGCCCCGTCAGCCAACGAGATATTTACATCTGGAACGATCAACTCTTCGTCAAATTCCAGAATTGTCCCCAGCCCATCGCAACTTTTGCACGCCCCATACGGACTGTTAAAACTGAAACAGCGTGGCGATAATTCCGGCATATTAACTTCAGGATGATCCAGACATGCATATTTTTCACTATAATACATTTCCGACCAGGATTCATCTTCTTCCTGTTTTAGGATAAGAACCAAACCTTCACCATGCTTTAAAGCAAGCTCCACCGAATCCGCAAGACGTGACCGAATCGCTTCTTTAACCCCCAACCTGTCAACAATAGCTTCAATATTATGCAGATTATTTTTCTTTAAGTCAGGAATATCCTTAACTTCATAAAATTCGCCATCAACACGAACCCGCACAAAGCCGTCACGCTGAACCCGACGGAGAATTTCCTGATGCTCACCTTTTTGTCCCCTAATCAGAGGCGCACAGATCTGAATCTTTTTGCCATCGTCATTCTTCAAAATAGCATCAACTATCTTGCCAGCATGCTGAGTCTGTATCTCTTTGCCACAAACATAACAATGTGGCTGGCCTACACGGGCAAAAAGCAAACGCAAATAATCATATATTTCAGTTGTGGTCGCCACCGTCGAACGAGGATTGCGCCCACCACTTCGCTGTTCAATGGCTATAGTAGGAGGCAACCCTTCGATATATTCAACATCAGGTTTTTTCATCTGCTCAAGAAACTGCCTGGCATAAGCTGACAATGACTCGACATATTTCCGCTGCCCTTCAGCATAAATAGTGTCAAATGCCAGCGAACTTTTTCCTGAACCCGACAAACCAGTAACAATAACGACCTTATCACGCGGTATCCTAACATTTATATTACGGAGGTTATGCTCTTTGGCACCTCTTACATTTATATACTTATCTGTCATCTAAGACTATCCTCTTGCTGTTTGAAAATATCGGTTCAGGTGGCACTTAACCCCCTACCGCACTTATCTACTCATAGAGCAAACCTTCATTCTAACCCTTTAAGAATTTATTAGGAAATAAAAAGTGTGTATTTTTTGGGCAGACAAATTTATAAATAACCATAAGTAGCTTCTATACAAACACTTAAAGAAAGACATGAATTATTTTCTCTTCAATTATATTATTCTAAAATGTACCCGATTTTTATTTAAAATAAAAAAGGTGAAGCAGTAACAGGAGGGGTTGCACTGCCTCACCAAGCAAAGGAGGAGAAAAGAGAATCGCTATACGAAAATTTCTCTTCGCATTATTTTATTATTATCAAGGCCAAAAAGCCTATATGCCGAAAACACAGCTTTTATAAATTAACTTATAAATCAACCAACAGGCAAACTCATGAAAACCAGATAAGTCGGAATCGACACATTTCTAAAGAGAGCATTACCTTACTTTATCCATTATAAACGGAAAAAAACCACAATTGAAAGAAAAAAGTCCCTTTTTTTTAATTATTTATTCACATAACACTGCATCTTGCCCTTATTACCATCAAATATGGCAAATTAGCAATATAGGTAATATGGCCATCGCCAAACTATTTCGATTTTGTTATCATTGCATTTTCTAAAAAACGGGCAGGCCATATTAACCAAATCATAACGTAATTAAATATAAACAAAAAAAACCCCGCTTTTAATACGGGGTTCATTAATATCTTCTTTTTTTAATCTCGAGCACTCTTTATCATCTTATCAAATTCATCGGGCCATGTTTTTTTGTCAGTACCCAATCTTACTACCTTTCCATCAGATTGACGAAAAGCTATATCGTCGCAGACAATTTTAACCATTTTACTGCCAGATTTAACCCAATGCACTGAATCCGGAATAATATCAAGTAAAATTGCTCCGGTTCGATAATCCACTTCCTGTTTTCCTGAAGCAGCTGGGTCAGCAGCAGCACCAGCCATTCCCATACCCGGCATGCCCATCCCCATATCACCGGCTGCGGCTCTGCCACCACGGCGATTATCTGTCTCAGCTACAATTGTTTTTTCTAAAACTGAACCTATCTCAGAACCAACTGCAACATCAAATGTCTCTCTTAACCATTTATCCGCATGATAATGCACCACTTCAAATCTGACCACTTTAGTATTGTCTTTCTTAGAAGTTGAGGCTTTAGGATAAAAAACCGTTCGAGGGGGTATCTGAATCAAATTCCCTGGTTCAACCCAGTTTGACCATAAAATTATTGCACTTTGTAATTCTTTCTGGGCAGCGACAAAACGCGGACTTTTAGCGATTGGATTAAAGAAACCCACCCTCATACTATATTTATAAACATGGCCTGGTTCCACTGAATCATCATGAGCCCATATCAACATATCTTTTTTAGCAAATTCTGCCTGAGCTTCAGCATCAGTAGTATTACCCATACCTACGCCAGGCATTCCCATGCCCATTCCATCCATTCCAGGCATTCCCATTCCTGGCATGCCCATGCCCATATCATTTGGCTGGTTTTGGCGTTGATTGCGATTATTACGCCGATTATTGTCTCGGTCTCTGCCAGAGCTTGAACTTGACTGCGTTTTGGGTTTCCACTGTTCTGTTCCAACCAGATCATAACCTTTGGGTTGAAGCAATGCCAACTGGGCTTTATCATTGGTCTGTTGCATCTTAACTTTTAGAGCAGCATGAGGTGTAGACGCAAGCTCTTGGGCTGTAGCAAATTTTGCCATCGGATCATTTTTCAGCCGAGAAACAACAATAGGGCCTACCCACTGACCATCTTCCAAAAGCTCCATTCTCTGTAATTCAACTACTGCAACAACAGCTTCCTGAGCTGTTGTATCCAATAATTCAACACCTTGTATATCAGCACTGGTCATGCGTTTTCGAAATTCTTCTCGCCATGCGGCCATATCAAAAGCAGCTTCGACGCTAACAAAATCTATATCCTTGACAGCTGTACCCGATACTCCGCCCGCAGTCATGCCCATTCCCGGCATACCCATACCCATTCCCATTCCCATACCCGCCATAGCGGTCTGGTCTTGTTTTACTTCTTCTGGAATCATAGCTCTAGCGCGAGTAAATTGCATCTTAGGGGCCGTCAGCTGGGCAACTTCGGTAACTTCCGGCAAACGAATTTCTAGATTATCTTTGGGACCACCATCACCTGGATACATTTGATAAACCGGCAAGCCAGCAATATCAACTCTAATTTCTTCCAGACCATTAGACTTTATTATTTCATCAATACCACCAGTATCAGCTAACAATTGAGGCCCTTCGCCCGCTGCCAGCGGCTCAGACAATCTACCTTTTAGCGATTCAACCTTCTTTTGAGCTTCCCGCGCAGCTTCATATGGAGATTTATCAGCAATTTCAGCTGGACTGATTATGCCTAAATACAACACCAGCAAAAAAGCCACTGCCGCCAACCCCATAGCTAATTTTTCTACATGAGCCTCAAACAAATTCATGTTAATTTTTCTGGCCATTTTTTAATTCCTTCTGAATATAACTAAAAGACATTCAATGCCTGTATTATCTATATATAATCACTTATTCAATATCGCCAAAGCTGATTATCTCATTAGCTTACATATCATCATCTTTTTTTGGTTTCTTAGGTTTTATCACACTTCGACTAATTGTAGGCTTATCATCTTTGGGTGGATTGAGCAAATCTTTCACTGGCTTAGGTTTGTATTCTTCATAGCCAGACTTGAAAAATCTATACTCGCAAAGAATATTAACAACAGATAAAGCCCCTGAACCATAAATATACCCAGCCGCTTTTTCTTCTGTATAATCTACTGCTGAAACCTCAAAATCCAACACCGCTATTTGATTGCGCTGTTCGGGCTTTCCGGCATCCTTAACAGATTCTAATTCATTCAAAAAATCAAAAGTTTTTGATGCATCTATCACTGCCACAATTTCAAACTGCACAATATCAACCAGATCATCGCTGGTATTCTTTGTGTAACCCACAGCAATAATACCACTTGGTTTAGCTTCAGGTCCTATTGTTGCTGCTCTCCCTGGTCGTGATGAAGCTGCAGAAACTCCAGCCTTGATAACATAACAAGGTAAAGTGTTTTCAGAACCCGGTTTTCGTTCGGTTGCCTTGGCATTACTGCGAGCACTACTTGAGGCCACCGATGTTCTACCTGGTGTCAAAGAAGCCCCTGGAGTAACTGTTTGACCACAGAAAGATACCTCCACTAAACGCTTAATAGGATTCTCAAAAACATTATTTCCTTTATTCATATTGACTATACTTAATGCTACATCCTGCTGAATCCAATAAGCTACCAGTGTAAACCAGCTATTCTTTTGAATCTCTTCTGGAACAGAAGCATCACCATCATGATTATTCCAATAATTATAAACACAAAATGATTCTGGGCTGGCATAAATTGAAATCTCAAGAGCCCGTTTACCACGTAATTCCTCTCTTAAACTTTCTTCCGGTGATTTAGCACCTTGTACAGCGGATACACCACCTCCCATACCCATACCCATATTACCCATATTCATACCGGTGCCTCGTCCTGACGAACCACTGAGATGCTTATCTAAGTATTGTTTTTCTTCAATAGCAGATGGCCTATCCTTACCATTTAACATATTTGGTCCCAAAAGCTCTGCGATCTTTTCACAATACGCATCTGCGAATTTCTTATAATATATCTGACTGGACCTGACTTCTTTAGGCTCGGGAAACACCTTAGGATTCAAAAGCTCTCGAGCTGTTGATTTCTTAACGGTATCTATCAGGGCATCATATTCTTTCTGAACAACGTTCTTATTTTTATCCAGAATATCAATCACACCATTTTTAACGACTTTAAGCGAATTGACAGCTTGAATTTTCTTTTCCAGCTGTTCCAGCTGCCCTTTATTTTTCCCGTTGCCTAAGTACCCCATAACATGAAGTCCTATACCAACAAGACATACCGCTACACAACTTATCAGAAATACATTTTTTTTAATAAAATCCATTATTGTAAACCTCGCTTCCGAGAATAATTATTAACAAAAATCAAACTTAAATAAAAGTCAAATTAGTTTAGCCGCCAAACAAACCTGCAGGTTTCGTCGTCTGAGCAGGTGCGGCTTGTGGTGCTTCTTCTATTACCTGGTCTTTGATCTTCACCTTAAACTGCACTCTAAACCAATAATCATTATTAATAAGCACTGGCTGGTTATCTACAACTTTAGTTACACCATTCTCTTCGGCATAAACAGCACTGATGGTTTCCCCGGTCAGAGGATCTATCAGCTCTTCTAATTCTTTGATGGATCCTCCCCCAAGACCGCGAGCAGGTTGAGCCCTTCCCATCAATTTCTCTTTTTCCTTTTTAACACCAATTCCTTTGGGAACTGTTCCTGATTCTACCGAAATATAATCACCTTCGGAATCATCAAAATACGCCTTAGGAGTGTCCCCTTCAGTATAAACATCAAAAGGCAATGACTCTGCCGCTGCACTTTGTTGTTTTTGGTAGTCTGTATCGGGTATCGGTGCATTTTTATTTAACTCAACTTCTTTAAGGTCCTTGTCAGGCCTGCCTAAATTAGCCAGTCTGGTAATAAAACCCCATTTATCGCGTTCAAGCTTAACCTCTGGTGGCGACAGCCAGGCACGACCCTTGCGATTAGGCGTAGCCCCTTCAATCACAATTACAAAACCTTTGGCTTTACTGCCTGATGCAACCGTAGGACCTGCATTTCCACCACCGCCCGGCATGCCCATTCCACCCATACCGGGGCCTCCCATTCCAGGGCCGCCCATGCCATCCATGCCAGGCATGCCCATGCCCATGCCCATGCCCATGCCATCCATACCCATGCCATCCATCATCATCTCATCGCCTCCGCCTCCGCCAAGGCCCAAAGAACCACGCGACTCCATACCAGATTTTCCACGCTCAGCGATTATCGTACTGATTGGTTGACTAAGATCATCTGTATAAATTATCTGTATCCGGCTCAAATATACCTGCTCACGCTGACCACGCGGAATACTTGTCAGATTAACAATATCCCCTCTGGTCAAGGCTTCGTATAGCCTAAGCTGATTTACATCTTTTGTATGAACCGGACCAGGCAGACAGCTCTTAATAGCTTCATAAACATGGATAGGCAATGTACGACTATCATAATATTTCTTGTAATCATCCATCTTCTTATTTAGGTCTTCGATCTGACTTTTCAATTCATTTTCTTTTGAAGAATTATTTCTTACCGCATCGCTGGCCACTGCAACTTGCTGCATTGGCTCATTTTCAGCTTTTTCAATACTGGAAGCCTGTGTTTTGCTCAAAGCCATCGAAAGTGCACCGCTTAGTACAAAAGTAGCGCTAGCAGCTATAAACCAACGTTTTTTGCGTTTCCAAACCGCTTGTGCAACAATTTCGCGAGGTAATAAATTACAATTGATATTTGCCAGGCCAATACCTTGCAAGGCCAAACCATAAGCAACACCAAAACCCGGTAAATGACTATTAAACTCAGTTATAGATATTTCAGGACTGATTTGAGCTGTTTCAAAATTATCAAGACGTTTTACCGGCAAAGACAAGCTTTGCTGTAAAAATTTCACTAGGCCAGGAAGCTTCATCGCGCTGCCAAGAGCCAGAACCTCTTTGTAATTCACATCCCGATTTGAACTGGAATAGAAACCCAGCGAACGTTGGATCTGGGCCGCTAAATCAGAAAATACTGGCCTCATTGCCTGAAAAATCTGTCTGGCATACTTGCTGGTATTTGCTGTCCGTTTGATATTTTCAGCCTTGGAAAAGCTTAATTTAAACGCCTTCTGCACAGCTGCAGTGAAATGATTACCACCAATATTGATGGTTCGTGCCCAGATACGGTTGCCATGCGAAATTACCATATCGGTACTTTCAGCACCAATATCAAGAGTAACAATTGCATCATCACCTTTGATATTACTTAGAGACTGCTTGTCATATTTCAGAAAATTGTACAGGGCCATCGGGGCGACCTGAACAGTATTTACAATACAACCAGCCTTGGCAAAAGGACTTAAAGCACGCTTTACCAAATCGCTTTTAATAGCGAATATCCCAACTTCTACTTCGGGACTATCTGGTTCCTGAAAGGTTTGCCAATCCCATTCTACTTCATCTATCGGAAAAGGAATCTGCTGAACTGCTTCATATTTTACCAAATCAGGTATACGCTTGGCTTCAACCGGTGGTAGTGGAATAAAGCGAGAAAGCGAAGTTTGGCCCGGCATAGCAACTACTATTGATGAACCAGAAGTGTCATGCTCATCCAGAAATTTATCCAGTGCCTCACTGACAAGCTGATGTTTCTGCTCAGGCAACATCTCTGGCTGAGATAATATTTTCTCATGTTCGATAACCGCAAAATCTACTACCTCAACTCCTTCTGGAGCCAAGGCCAGTTTGATTGCTTTTAATGCACAATTACCAACATCAATTCCCCATGCGAATTTGGCGTTTTTGGCCATGGTTTATGTCCTATCGTTTCGGGATAATTATATTGTCAAAATGCCGCTACACTATGCGACATAATAAAAATTTCTATATTATAACTTAATTTTGGGCGGTTTATGTAAATAAAACCTTACTTTCCAGCAACGCTCTAACATTCTATACGTTAAATCAGCGTCTTGGTTTGCAGTCCTGATATTATTATCTTCAGCAATGAAGTCCTACTGTAAATAACATCGGAGGATTTTGGGTATGAACACATACACACAATAGCTGCGCATTATACATCAAAGCTGATGCCATTTCCAGTTAAATGCAAAATAACAAATCGCCAGATATACAAAATGATTTTCAGGAATGAAATATGAATGAATATAAGTATGTATTGCACAATAACTTACAAATACCAGACAAATACCGACCCTGCCACAAGCAAACTCTGTCAGGCAAAAAATATACTAATTGAATTATTTAAATTATAAAAACTCTTATTAATCTATTATAACTATATCACTAAATTCCATTAGAGGCAAGTGGACTGCCCTTTAAAAATGTAACTTCCCCTGCAATATCTTTATAGGTAATACCAAAATCAGCCAACGCCTTTTCTGCTATACAGCCCGATTCGCGTAACAAACCCAGTAGCAAATATTCACTGCCTACAACATTGTCCTGAAATTTCTCCGCTTCTTTGATAGCTAATGTAACAACTCCCCTGAAATGTGGTGAACCCGGTAACCTTCCCACCACCCAGGTTTCTTCATTAGAACGTTTCACCAGTTGAGCTATCCGATCCTGAAGTTCATCCAGACCGACACCCTTATTTTTGAGCACTTTTATCGCTACACCAGTATCCTTTTGGATAATTGCCTGAAGAATATGCTCAGTTCCAACATATTCTAAATGATCCTGGTGGGCCAAAGATTGAGCAAGTTTAAGAACATCTTTTGCAGTTTCTGTTAGGTGCTGGTACATAATGAGTGCCTCAAAAAATGAAAATCTGAATTATATATAAATGATAACGGCCACACCAAAAGTCAATTTTATGCTTAAAATACCAACCTCTGACCTCAATATTAAAGGGAACAGTAGGTTTTGACGCTGGCGTCAATGATAATATTATTATCGGCCCTTAGGCGTAATTTATTCAGAATTAATGTTGTTTTTAGCATTAATTTGATAAAACAAGCTCTGTTCTTAACTTGAAAACGCTTTTCGAACCTCTTCCATTAGCTGATCAGCCTTGAAAGGTTTGTATAAAATAGCATCCAAACCCTCACGGTTGGCCCGAACCAGCGAATGATTGGGGTCATAACCAAAACCTGTCATCAAAATAACCGGAATTTCCGGATAAAGCTTGCGAGCCTGAGAAAAAACCTCATAACCAGTAATTCTTGGCATCTTTATATCAGAAATTACCAGATCATATTGTTTTTGCTGAAGCATATTTACCGCCAGTTGGCCATCGGCTGCGGTATCTGCTATACAACCATACCGCTGAACGACATCGGCTATTGTCTGGCGAATAAAATCTTCATCGTCGGCAACTAACACTTTTTTACCACATAATGCGGCCTCTGGGCCTATCGCAGTGGCGTTGGCAATATCAAATATTCCGCGAGGACCGGCCTGCATCTGCAAAACTGAAGTTTTTATTTTGCCAGCACTATCAATGATTTGTTTAAGTCTTTGTTTTAGCTCTTTTGGGTCAATAGATTCATCCAGACAAGTAGAAGCCTGCGAAATAATGCGGTTAACTGGTTCAGAGATACACTGATTAAGCATATCAACCGCCTGACCCGTTGTTTGATGACGCTCAACGACTACCAAATCAAGAATATTAATAGCAATGGCGATATACCTGCCAAAAATCTCGGCCATCTGACGATCTTCTTCAGTAAAGAATTTTTCGGTGCCGGATTCGACATTAAGCACTCCAATAATTTTATCGTTCAATCGCAACGGAACAGTCAATGAACTGGCTGAATTGGATAGCCCAGGAAGATAGTGCTCATCATTAGCCGGGTTATTACAAATATAGCTCCGCCCGGTTGAGGCAACATAGCCACTAATGCCATTACCTTCGGGACTAACAAAAATATCCTGACAATATTCAATCGGGATACCCAAGGCGAACAAAACTTCCAGCTTATTCTTTTTCGAATTGACGAGCCAAACAGCAAAATTATCAAAACGTAATAATTTGCGCGCATATTTTATTATTTTTTCCTGCAGCAAAGTAATTCGCTGCTCAGCTGTCATCTGTGCAAATGATTCAGCTTCCAACCTTACCAGTTCTCGTCCAGCCTGATCTATTGCATCAATTCTTTGCTGCAACCTTCGCCTTGCAGTAGATTCACGGACAACTGCTGCGACCTGCTGAACCGTTGACTGATCTGTAGGCATAGCAAAAACAGTAATTTCAAAATAACGGTTGGCTTTATCATTAAAGTAACCATACTTACACGGTGCAAGCTTTTGAACATCAACTCCGGCATCCTGAAGATAATTATCAAAATGAGCAAATCCCTGGCTACATTGCTGAGAAATATTTTGTCTTATTTCATCAGGAAAACCTTTGACCATTTTGTTTGCCCAGAGAATATTATCATGGCGGTCCAGAACCAGAACCGCTTCATTGATAGTATTTAATATATCAATGGCCTGACCAGAAAAAGATTCAGATGCCAATGCCCGGAACATTTCCGGATCTATCACAACAGCATCATGCACTTCATGGTTTTCTCTAAGCCAATGTGAAATATCACCTATTTGCTCAACATCAAAAAAATTAGTCAGTAAATTTTCAAATGACTCTGATGGCTTCTGAGTTACCCATAAACATTTGAGTTTTTTGGAATCTGCGTTCAAGTGTTCCCTCAATACTAAAAAAAACCGGCGACTTCGCCAAAAATATTAGTGCCTATAGACTACCTCTAATAATTGCTCTCTGGCAAAATTGAATTCTTAGAAGTTACCTATATTATCATACAACTATTCGGGTCGATTTATCGACAAATTAGATATTATATAAATCATCCGTAAAATAATAGCAAATTTTACAATAATCATTTACAGATTTTCAATATTCTTTTACTACACAATTCAAAGCTGTCTCTAATTAATCATAAAAAGGCTTATAATAAATTAGCCCAATCGATATTTTCGATTGGGCTTATGTTGTCGGTCCTGGAAAAATTACCAGTTCAGCAGCGGATCATCATTTGGGTCGACCACAGGTTGGGTCGGCTGTTCCTGAGGCCATTGATTTTGCCTTGGATGCGTATTATCATAAACTCGTTTTATTTTATTGGTGGTCAGATGAGTATATATCTGAGTCGTGCTAAGTGATCGATGACCCAGAAGTTCCTGAACAATACGCAAATCTGCGCCATTATTTAGCATATGTGTAGCAAAGCTATGTCGCAGGGTATGGGGACTGATACGAGAGTCCAAGCCTGCCATCTTTAGGTATTTATCAAGTTTACGCCGCACACTGCGTGTACTTAGTCGCTGACCATGTTTATTAATAAACAAAGCCTGACGATCAAAACCTCTTTGACCATCGACAACCTGATCTTCGGGAATTTTACTCCTTGAATCAGAATCTCGGAAAGTCAGATAACGCTGAATCGACTGCAATGCAGATGCACCAATCGGAGACATTCTTTCTTTTTTGCCTTTGCCACAAAGATGAAGCGATTCACCAAGGAAATCGACATCACTTAAATTCAAACCAACCAGTTCACTTACACGAAGACCGCTGCTATACAACGTTTCGAGAATTGCTCTATCTCGAGCTCCGAGCATAGAGTCTGTGTCCGGGCAATTCAAAAGCTTATTGATTTGTTCGGGATCCAGGCAACGAGGCAATCGCTTGTCCTGCTTGGGCGTTCTGATCGCAGAAACCGGGCTTGATTGCACATGCCCTCTGCGAACCAGATATTTGAAAAAGCTACGTAAAGTAGCAAGCTTACGAGCCGAAGTAGTTTTGGTGTAATTCTTTTCGTTTAGCTCAGCCAGATATGCTCTGACTATATTGACATCAACAGCTACGATCATCTGCATTTCAGTTTGAGTTTCAGGCGCAACAGCAAGAGCTGTCCCACCAAGTTCTTCTGAATATGAAGAATCGGACATATGTCCGGCATTGCTCTGGCCCATTTGTTGCTGAGTGCCAAGAAAGCCAACGAACTGTTTAAGGTCCGCTGAATAGCACTTTGCGGTATGGGCTGAGAAATGCTTCTCGTAATTGAGATAATCCAAAAATTCCTGAATTAAATTATTATTTTGCATGATTCTGGCATCTCACGGCGATAAGTCCACTAATATTTTGATTTTCCCTGGCAGGGTCCACCACCACAAAACCGATTCTCCAGCAGGGGTCAATCCGCCAAAGCTCGGAGGGATATACCGGATTACTGCTTTGCAGCGAACGTCCAATTCTCATCCGGTTTTATATATATCGGCAAAACACATGGTTTATTTTTAGCCGATATTCACTTATTTCTATTTATTTTAATATTATATTTCACTGGGGCAGGTCAATAGCTCATCAGCCTTCTCTACCAGCTCTCTGGATAACTGAAAGCTCAAAACTGCCGCGTCAAACCAGTCAAATTCATTGTCCTGATCATTGGCCATATCAACAAAAGAGTCTAATAACTGCTCTTCTGAGCCTCCATCATAACGAAACAGAAACTGCTGCCCGTCTTTGTTCAATGTTAATATTTTTCTTTCTGACATAATTTCATCCTCGTTGATCAGTTCGGATGCATCGCGGAAATTTCTTCCAGCACATCACCCACTAATACATAAGAAGTAAACCTGAGATATTTTTGACTGGTAAGATAAGCTTCCCAGCCAGCAGGGTCATTCTCGTCGCTATAAGCTTTTGCATAAGCTTTTATTTTATCAATCACGTCTTTCCTATCAGCGTCAAATATCCGACTAACCTGCCGGGAAGGACTCAGCTGATAACCCGGCGTTAAAATAAAAGTTGTTCCTGCACGGGCTATCTCACCAGGATTAACGCCAACTGGTACCTGATTATTTAGCTCAGGCTTTTCATATATTTGCAATCGCAATTCAATCCTTGGTGGCTTATAAGGGTCATAACCCATTACCTCGCCAACAATAACCGCATCTACCTGTAATTCCTGTGCTAACAGTGATACATCTGCCGGAGATTCGATTGAATTCATCTTCAGATGTTCCATTGCCGCCAAAACTCTATTGACAGCGACAACTTCAACTCTATCGGCCATCTGCAATTCCGTAAAAAAACTATCGGTCAATGCTAAAGGATTGATAGCTATCGATCCGGAATGATTTATAAAAGGAACAATCGCTACATTCCAGGTTCGCGGATAATAAGGGCTGCGATAATTGCTCTGTGGCTTAGGACAGCCAGCAAATGCCATCAGCATAGCCAGGGCACAAATAAATTTGAACCTTTTTAGCTCGACAACTTTTTTTCCGTTTACTCTATTCACTTTTATACCCGCAGGTATTATGCCAGAGACCTGACATGGTTATTTTATTTAGTTAGCACTTAAACCCGCAGCAGCAGTGCTGATTTCCACAGGCTCTGTGACATTAAAATCAACGCCTTGTGGCTTGATCGACCAGACATTATCAATTGTTTTTCTATCCGAACAGAAAAATACTCTCCCATCAGGCGACCAGGTGGGTGAAAAATCAGAAGCATCAGTTCCTGTCAAACGAACATTATTATAGCCATCAAGGTCAATCACCCAGATATCTTCACCAGCTGCATTTATATTGTTTTTATTCTTTTCCATGGCTTCTTTTTCATATATCGCACTACTGACCGAACAATATGCAATTTTTTTGCCATCCGGTGACCACGAAGGGGTAATGCAGGCACTGTTAGGAGCGGTAGCGATTTCAGTAGGATGCAAAGCTTCGCCATCGACAATATCAACAGTCCAGATACTAAACCATTGACTGCCTCGATAACGAGGAAGCTGATAAGCTATTTTGTTAATTTTTGGGTTTGGATTCCATTCAGGATATAGGCCATAGCCTATCCATCTTTTCAAACTGGGATTATCGACACTGACTATCCACAGGCCCCATTGGTTTGTACGCGGGCTCAGCGAGCTGTATACCATAAATTTCCCATCTGGGGAAAATGAAGGATGAATATCGCTACTGACATCATCAGTTACCTGCATAGGATTACGACCATTGACATCGACAATCCAGATATCCCAGTTGCCACTGCGGTTAGCCGCATAAGCTACTTTTGTGCCATCAGGTGAAAAACAAGGCTGAATTTCACTGGCAGGATCAGATGTTAACCGCGTTGCAGTACGCCCAGAAACAGCCTTTATATAAATATCAGGATTCGGAGTCCGTCGCATTGAGCAAAAAGCCAGCATCTTGCCATCTTTACTGACAACAGGGTCATAGTCCCCGCCTTCCTGGCAAAAACTATGTTGGCTAAGTGAAGCAAATGGAGATGTGGATGCGTAATCGACATTTTCCCAGGCACCGTCAACGTCACCATTGACTCCTACCCTTACCGATGCCTTGACAATATTTGGGCCGTCATCTTTGCTTACAAATTGCTGGGATACCCATGAACAACCTGCCAAGCCAGCCATTAATGCCAGTAATACGATCCTTATTATTGCACGTGTGGTTTTCAATTTCCAAACCTTTGCAAAGAAACATCTGCAAAAATGATTCTTTGTCGTGCTACTCCGGCGTTGTGCGCTTCATGCTTTGCAACGTGGATCCGTTGTTTTTTCCATACGCTGCCGAACATCCTGTTCGGCAGCTTTACGTTATTTAATTCTACCATCTTTGACCTTTTGGGGTTGCGCGTCCTGGTTTAAGCGTATAAAACACTTAATTCAACCGTCGGCCAGACAGTTGAAAGATCAAAGACAGTATCATTTATCTCTATTTCAATAACCTAATAACTTTATCGGCCTTTGCAATGCCCAATATTAGCTAAATTTCGTTATTTTATGAGCATATTAGTCCCATAAGAGTTAGAATTTTTATCGGTCATTACTTGAGTTTTTCTTTAGCTGACAATTGACAATTTGAAATAAAATAAAGTCAAATTTATCCTTTTCGATGTGGATAAGCTGTGATTTATGCCCATTTACCCTTAACATCCACCCTGACAATACTAATAAATGGGGCCACCTAGAAAATTTTTACTAGAAAATATGTAGATATTTCTGATATAATTGTTATAATTGAATATCGACAGTACGATTTCGTTTTAGTTTTTAGTGACAAATTTTACTTGTTTTCAAAATTTAGGGAGTTTCGATTATGAAAAAACTACTTTCTCTTGTGATCTTTTTCAGTTTTGCCATCCAGTGCTATGCCGACACCATCCATGTTGGGCCCTCCAGAGCAACCAAAACCATCCAGGCTGCCATCGACGCAGCATCAGATGGAGATACCATTTTACTTGACCCAGTACAATTCTTTGAAAACATACATATTATTAACAAATCACTTACTATTGCAGGCAACGACCAGGCGGCTATGATTGATGGCCAAAACAAAATTGCCATAGCACTTCTGGATGCTCAATCTACTAATTCAGTAATTAAAAATATTATTGTCACAAACAGTTTATGCGGTATATGGTGTAAGAACAGCTCTCCTATACTGCAAAACCTCACAATTTATCATAATTATGCCGGTATCCGGGCATCCAATGGGGCTAATCCTAAAATCACCAGCTGTATTTTTGCTAATAATAATTTCGACATGGAAAATTGTCAGGCAATCTATAGCCGTACAGAACAAGGCTACCCCGGTCAGGGAAACATCCATGAAAATCCCCTATTTGTTGATGCCGAAAGCCTCAACTTCAGACTTCAATCTACCGTAGGTCATTTTGATCGTATTGAAAATACAGGCTGGTCCGAACCTATAATGCTAAGGGAATTAAATGAAATGGTTCAAGGGCAAAGTAATTACGCCAGAGAAGGCAGACTCACAGCCGATGAACTTAAAATTTACTACATTAAATGGATTCAATACGAAGATACATATAAATTATGTGTTTTTGAAGCTCGCCGCAATAGCATCAACGAACCTTTCAGCACCCAGCGACCACTTATGGAAATTTTTGAAGGCGATTCGATCCATTTTCCATGGATATCAGCCGATGGCAATAGGCTATATTATAAAAAAGATACAATGCGAAGTGAGTTACAAATGGCCACTTTTAATCAAATAACTCAACAATGGGAACATACTAGGTCTATAGGCGGTTTTAACTATGAAGATGGGCCAGTAATGTTCTCTTTAACCTATGATGAAAAAGAAATTATTTGGAATAGCACTCAACCAGGTTCTAAATTAAGCCACAATCTATGGACTGCCTCAAGAGATTCAATTGACGATAATTTCAGTAACATCAGACCATTAGATGAATTAAATACCGACCACTGTGATTCTTTTCCGTTTATTAGCCAAGATGGCTTATCTATATACTTTACAACAACAAAATGGTCTAATCCTCACAGATTCAATATTTTCAAAGCAACACGTCCAACACGAAATCACCTATTTAGCAATGTTAATCAAATCATTTATCCTACATGTAATTCCATCCCAGACATCCCTTTATATGTGAACCCATCACAAGATAGAATTTACTTTGACCTAGCCTTTAATCCAGACGGCATTTATTATACTGAAAAACTTTTCAAGCAAATCTGGATAAAAGATCAGAAATCAAGTCCATGCATTGCTACAGGTGAACCTGAACTGGATTACTCAAACGAGCCAAAACCTAATGGGCACCGTATTAACATGGGAGCCTATGGCGGAACATCCCAAGCCAGCAAATCATTAACTAATACCAACAAATGCGACTTTAATGAAGATGGGGTCGTTGACCTGCAGGACTTCATCGTTTTTGCTAATAACTGGCTCTGGAGCGCATACTAAAACATCTAATAATTAAACCTTAAAGCCCTGCGAGAAATCAAAGGGCTTTTTTATTATATAAAACTTGAAATATTTCAATAAAAAACGTACATTCATACCATGGAAATCAAACAAAATCATCAAGTCAGCGTCGTAATCCCAGCTTATAATGCTCAGGAATACATTGCCCGGGCCATCGATAGCGTGCTGACTCAAACCAGAAAAGCTGATGAGATTATCATTGTCGATGATGGCAGTACCGACAATACCGCCGAGCAAGTCAAACGCTTTGGCGATAAGGTGCGATATATCTACCAGGAAAATGCCGGGGCCAGTGTCGCCCGCAATACCGGGATTAATGCCGGTAAATATGAATGGATTGCTTTTCTGGATGGCGACGATGAATTTTCGCCTGATCGAATAGAAAAACAAATAGCCCTACTGAAAAGAAATCCTCACTTGATATGGGTAACAGCAAATTTCAAAAATTGTTTATGCAAAGAAAATCGCCAAGGTCTTGCTATAAATTTTGAAAAGACAAAATTGGGTTTAGGCACCAAAGAATATTTTGATCATTATTTACAGGCATGCCTTATTCCAGTATTTGGCCATACTGACACTATGCTCATAAAAAAATCCGCCATCTTAGAAACTGGCGGCTTCTTCAATGGCCAAAAAAGACATAATGACATTGATTTATGGTTTCGCATATCTTACTTATATCCCCAAATTGGCTTTGTTAATGAGCCATTAGCTATTGTCCACTTGGACATTCCAAATAGCATCACCCAGACCCACAGTAAATCCTTGGATTATTTCGTTGATTTTATTGATCGTCATCTGGATTTATCAGAAAAAGCCGGCCAAATCAAATATTTCCACCCATTGGCAACCTATATGATACGCTCCTGGATACGCTCGGGGCTATTCGACGATAGGATTTTTATTATACGGGAATTGACCAATAAATATAATCACTTGCTCGATAATAAATTCAAAAGAAAAGTTCGCATGTTGACATTATTCCCATCGCTAACCAAATTTACCCTAAGATTAATTTCTAAAACATTAAGACTGCTCAGGCTTTCAAAAAGCACTTCCAGGAGGCCCAATTGACCAGCAACAATCCAAATGAAATAAAAGTCAGCGTGGTAATTCCAGCATTCAATGTCCAGCAATGCATCTGCCGGGCTATCAATAGCATATTAAATCAAACCCGCCCGGTAGAAGAAATAATAGTCATTGATGATGGCTCTAGTGATAATACCGCAACAGAAGTTAAAAAGTTTGGCAACCAGGTAAGATATTTCTATCAGGAAAACGCCGGAATAAGTGCCGCCAGAAACAAAGGTATTCAAAATGCCAAAGGCAACTGGATAGCCTTTTTAGATGCCGACGACCAATGGCTGCCCCACCTGCAAGAACGTGAAGTAAATATTATCCAGAATAACCTCGACCTTCGCTGGTGTGCCGCTAATTATTTTCGTTGTTTTGAATCAAAACAAGCCCCTGTCGGAAATATTGACATAATCCAAAATGGGCTAAATGATAAAGATTATTTCGATAATTACTTCACCGCCTGCACCGATCATCATTGCCAGGCACACACCCAAACCATGATGATAAGAAAAAATGTGTTTGACGAAGTTGGCTGTTTTGAACCAAACCGCATCCGCAATGAAGATCTGGACTTATGGTGGCGTATTGCTTATAAACATCAAAAAATTGGATATATAGCCGAACCATTAGCCAAAGCACATTTAGAAATCCAGCCCGATATTTTAACAAAACACCGAATCCAGGAAAAACGCGGGACCTGGATAAGAGAACTGATGGCACGTCATCTGCAACTGGCACAACAGGCTAATATGACCAATATTTTTATTCCATTCGCATCATCAATCATGAAACCTCGCCTGCGAACCATGCTCTATAATGGCTTCAAACAAGATGCCCGACAAACGATAAAACAATTCCCCATGCTATTTAAATGGCATACAAAATACATTGCTTACCTGCTGACCATTTTCCCTGACCTGACATCTTTTCTAGCTTATAGCTATTCATCCCTGAAACGCAAACTCGGCTTGACCAAACAGGTAACCCGAAACTACAGCCGTAAAGAAGTAAAAAAATATATCCAGCAAATCCAACAGGAACAATCCTAAACACAGCCCAAGCCGCTGTAAATTTCATTAAGCTGTTTCATTTGTGTTTCAACGCCAAACTTTTTACTTTCTTTCAAAGCATTTGTTTGGATTGCTCGCAATAGCTCAGCATTATCGATAAGAGTTAATACCGACTGGTAAATACTCTCTGGGTTATTTCCTTTGGTAATCAATGCCGTTTGCCCATCAACCAGAAATTCTCCCAATCCATCAACACCAGAAGAAACTATCCCCACACCGCTGGCCATGCATTCCAACGCTGCAATACCAAACGGCTCCTGCCGTGAAGGAACAACCGCCACATCACTTACCGCATAAACATTTTCCATATCTTCGCGAAATCCAGTAAAATTCACCTTATCCGCAAAATTATTGTCTATGCTATACTGCTTCAACTCCGCCAGCATCGGCCCGGCACCTGCGACAATAAAAGCTATATCATTTCTCTGTCTCAGCAACAACGGAATTGCCTTCAAAAACAAATCCACCCCTTTAACAGAATTTAATCTGCCAAAATATCCTACAACAAACTGCCCATCACCAATACCCAGCATCTTCCTTTGTTCTGACCTGACATTCACACCAACCTGAAATCTTTTCCAATCTATCGAATTATAAACAACAGAAACCTTCGACTCATCTAAACCAATTCTCTTAACTAGTTCACCCTTAATATTTTCTGAAACCGCAACCACTGCATCGGCCCTATTCTGCAATAGCCTGAACAAAAATCGATATATCCCACAACGCAAATTCTTCCGACACACCGGCCCATGCTCATGAACAACAATTTTTGCCTTACAAAAAAAACTCGCTAATAAACATCCTATAACCGGTTTCTCCAAATGAGCATGAAGCACATCGATTTCATATTGACGACAAAACTTTATAATCGCAAAAAACTTTCGCAAATCATAATTACGATAAGGCTTTGTAAGAATTTCAGCATTAATTGAAATAAGATTTTTTTTACTGCGTAAAGGATAAATATAATGCTTAACCCCATCACCACAGCCATACTCAGCGATTTGCTTAAGACAAACTTGAGCACCACCCAAACCTAAACTTCCTATTACATGCAATATCCGCATTCAGCTACCCTTATATTTCATCACTCTAGCCAAAAAGTTTTTCAAAACATTTTTTGTACTGCTCAACAGTCTTCACAATATCATGATTTTCCCTGGAATACGTCAAAGCATTTGCACAATAAATACCATGCTTATCGCCCAAAACTTCTTCCAACGCTTCATTCATCTTCCCCAAATCACCTTCACAGCAAATACCGCATTGATATTTATTAAGAAAATCATCAGGATTAACATTAAGAGTAATTATAGGCCTGCCATAAATGCACGCTTGAATAAACACATTGGCAAAACCTTCAGCAACACTGGTATTAATCAAAACCCCAGCATTTGAAAAATATTTATCAATTCCAGAAAAAGGTACATGCTCAATAAAATCTAAATTATCTATCCCCGCCGCTGCATCTGCCAAATCCTGATATTTATCATCACCGGTGGCACATTGACATATCATCGTAAATTTTCGTTCCGGATTCTGCCTCGCTAATTCCAGAAAAACCTCCGGCCCTTTCACTTTGGCACTGCGCCCCACCCAAAGTACACCCGAGCCTTCATCCTGCTGCAATTTTCCAATCCGATGGCCATTAGCAATAACAACAGAATCAATACCACACCGCCGAATCAATCCAGCCCGGTCCTGCTGATTCTGTACCAAAACCAAATCAGCTTTCTTCAACGCCCTTTCAAAAAATCTACCAAAAAAAGGAATCTTACTTTTGTAATCTCCCACTATCTCTTTTGAACTTGCACTCCTATACACAAATTTCTTACCATACCTGCTACAAAACATACTAAGCAAAGGCACACCCGGTGAAGCCGTCTTAAGAAAATATATATCTGCATCCACAATTTTGCAAATCTTCCAAAGACCAACTGCTTGAATTATCATATTCGTCTTAAAATCCAATCCTTTTATCACACGAACATTTTCAATTAATTCCTCATCCTTCTGACCATAATCAGCAACAACACAACTGATTTCATAACCTTCATCTTTTGCCAGCTCAGTAGCCAAAAAATACAAATCTACCTCAGCACCACCAATAACCCCTTCAACAGAACCATTAAAAAGCGGGTATGCCTTGGGACATACAAAACAGATTTTCTTTTTTTTATTTACAGATTCATTCATAATCTATTTCGCTACAATATTTTTATAAATCTCAAGATATTTTCCCGCAGTAGTTTCCCACTTAAATTTTTCTGCCTGCTCCCTGGCTTGCACTTTCATATCATCAAACAAATTTTTATTATTAACTAATTCTTCAATACAGCTGACAAATTCTTCCGACGAATCATCTGGCGACACAATACCATTGTCAGCTATCAGCTCCTGAACACCTTCACAATCAGTTGTGACAATCGGCAAACCCGAAGCCATCGCTTCCAGCATCGCATTGCTCATCCCTTCATGGGCACTACTCATTATAAAAATATTATTCTCACGATAAAGCTCCGGTATAGCAACCGACTCCACCCTGCCCAAAAAATTTACCTTGTCAGCAACATTCAAATCAACAGAAAACTGTCGCAATTGCTCCATTAAATGACCATGCCCCGCGATATTCAAAACCGCATCAATACCATTATCATTACATATTTTCACTGCTCGAATAAGAATATCTATACGCTTGCCGGGTGTCAGACGCGAAACAGTCAACAATCGAACCTGTTTACCAATAACATTAAACTGCGATGGAATGAATCGTTCCAAATCAATCCCATTAGGAATAACCGGTATAGCAAATTCAGGTACAAATTTACTCGCTAACTCTGCCTGCCCACTGCTATTAGCAACAATTACCGCGGCATTATTCCATATCTTCTTAAACAAACTTGACAACAAAATATATTCCAGCCCCAGCCGCACATTTGTCCCCGGCACATCAGAACCTCTAAGTGAAATAATATACGGAACACCTTTATTTTTTTTATAGCATAAAAAACCCGAAGGAAAAGCAAAAAAACTGTGGATCAAATCATAATTATTTTCATTTATTAATTTATAATAATATTTCTTGGCCCGCATAAGCCAACTTACCACTTCAAACTTTTTCCAGTGATGCAGGTTTTCTTTTCTGATTCCAACCCGGTATATATTAATATTATCAGCAAACTTTTCTTTTTCTAAAACACCCGACATACCGCAAGTCAATACATCAACTTCTAAATCATTTACCTTGGCATATTGCAGCAAAATATTACGATGGGCCTGCCCTCCGCCCCCACCAATAGGCGGAAACTCATAATTTAACATCAATATTTTCATCAATTAGTCTTTGCGTTTATACAGTTTCATATTGCCAAAATCACCATTTACAGGAACATAATTTCCCATAACAAACTTCCGCAAAGGCACCATCGCCTGATGTCGCTGCTGTTCCAAAGTTGCAAGTTCCTCAGCCCGGTCTTGTGCTAATGGCCCGCCAGGTCTTCTTTCAGCGGTTAACATAGCTAAAGTCTGAACATAAACATTTTTATCCAGAACTTCCTGATATTGCTCTAGTTTGTCCGCTGGCATATATGCGCCATTACTGCTTACTGGCCACAAATCAAAATTCGGATGGCTATAATATGGATAATGACTCTTCTGCGAATCTACAATATACAATGGTTTCTTATTCTCAAATTGAGCAAGCAGATCTTTTATCTTCTTTGCCAGAAACTCCGGGCTATCCGAATGCATATTAGATTCCGCTGGCGGAACCTTTGGCACACAACTCCGCTGTGCCTGAACATAAATTCCTGGCACCCAACCCCAGACATATATATAATCAGACTCACTGGAATTACTTTTAACATAACTGCCAACCGCCTGCCATAAACCTTGTGGCCCTTTGCTTTTTTCTACCCTATCCAGACGTTCTTGATATTGAGTAAAATTGCTCGGCCAATATTCATTTTTAGCATCAATTTTATCTTGCGAACCTAATGTCATCGCATTAATCATAAATATCATCAAAAACAAAACCGTTACCAAAGCCAATGGACGATATCTCTGATTTTTCTTTTCACTAGTAAAATAAAATGCGATAAAACCTAAAATCAATGGCAGGATCTTGACAAAATGCTCCCCCCAGTAATTCGATGGCCACAAACCTATCGCAGGCGACCCACCCGCACCATATTTTATTGCGACCAGAATCGGGTCAACCAGCCACAATGCCGCCAGCATATACAAATAGCCAACCGGTTTATGCCTGCCATGATAAAGAACATAAGCTATAATAAAACCTGCCGAAGCATTCAGCGGCAAATAATACTGAACATAATTACGTGGTGAAACCCACACAAATGCCATATCGAGAATCCACCACACCGCGAAAATAATCATTAATCGCTCTGCCAGAACATGCCTGTTTCTTTCGTCAAAATGCAGCGAATTTTCTTCAATAAGCTCATCATTTTTAGGCCGGGTAAATATTTTAATCACCGACCAGAAAATCCCCACAAGCGACAAACCTATTGGCACCACAAAACTCAAATAATATTTCATCACATCATGAATTTGAGTACTCAAATCAGAAACCGCTCTACTGCCTGAAACATATTCACCAGAAATAATGCTCATTTTAAAAGAAGGAATCATATTCTTAATATCAAGAAATAATGCCACAATCCAAATATTTTTCAAATACCCCCAGGTATCACCCCGGAATACAAAATACAAAAGCGTTATCAAAAACACTCCAGCAACCAGCCACATTCCGCCACGATATATCTTCCGATTTATTTTTATTTGGGTAACAATATGCTTTTTTTTCTTCCACAACTGAATCGAAAACCACAGCAAACCTATAGCCAACAAAAACGGTAAAAAGAAAATAATGACATTACCCGGAAACTGATTAATAATCCCCCGGGCCATTCCCCGCCAGGCATAAAACGAAATCAATGGCAATAAACCAATATTTACCCCAACATAAATCCAGAATGCATCAATAATCACAGCCCGAATTTTCTGCCAGCGAAAAACAACCGACACTACCATATAAACCATGATCGCTATTATCGCCGACACACCCGTTGGCTTAAAATAATAGATATTAGCTGCAAATGCCCCAGCGATAATCAACCAGAAACTCTTACCAGCCAGATGCCGTAAAATATAACAGCTCACCATTATCAGCATACAGCCTATCATATGCTGTTCTTTAACATTACCCGTTTTAGCAAAAAGCGGATGACTCAGATAAAACGACGCCAGAATCAAAGCTACCCCCGCTGGCAAAATCCCATACAGCTTTCGCAATACAAAAAACATCATACCCAGTCCGGCTATTTGCATCAACATCTGAATAATTTTCGGCCCAGTCTCGCTATAACCAAAAAGCGATACACCTATATAATTAACCAGCAATGTCGCTGGCCGCGCCGATATTGGACTATTGTAATGCCGATCTAACTGAATCTGCCGGGCTGAATAAATATTCAGCGATCCATCATAAGCGTCTGGCTGAGAAAATTCCAGATATTTGCCAATAATAAAAGGAATCAAAGCTATCGCAACAACCAGAACAATGCCACCCCAACGATTAAAAAAAGTATTGCCCGAAGTTATCGAAGCAGCTCGTGGTTGTGCAATTTTATTTTTTCTTCTGCTAGCCATATTTTTCAATCTTTAATAACATTTTAGCCATAAGCAAGTAGGATGGGCTATGCCCATGCTGATAAAAATCAAGTCATACTTTTCATTTTAACTTCCAAATAACACTCACTCATCCTGCCAATCATCACCAATATTAGTTACATCTCTAACAACATAAGTAGGCTTATTCTGTGATTCATGATAGGTCCGGCACATCATCTCCGCTAACAATCCCATCAATAAAAACTGAACGCTCATCATTACCAATATAGCCGACAAAATCAAAAGCGGATTCCTGTTCATCGACAAATTTCTCTCAGAGAACTTTTGCCAGAGCATAATCCCGCCAGTTAAAAATGACATCAACAGAGAGCACATCCCTATTCCGCCAAAAATATGTAAAGGCTTAGTGCTGAATGTACCCAGAAATTTAACCGTGATTAAATCCAGCACAACTTTGAAAGTCCTGTTAATCCCATATTTAGTTTTGCCACGTGTTCGGGCATGATGATTAACCGGCATCTCGGTAACTTTCGCCCCGGCCCAGCTGGCAATAGCAGGAATAAAACGATGCATCTCGCCATAAAGGTTGATATGCTCCACGATTTCCCGGCGATAAGCTTTTAGACTACAGCCATAATCATGGAGTTTTACACCGGTGATAACCCCGATGGCCCAGTTGGCAATCTTCGATGGCAACTTGCGACTGATCGCTTTATCCTTGCGATTTTTACGCCAACCGCTTACCACATCATAGCCATCTTCCAGCTTACCTACCAGCATCGCAATATCAGCCGGGTCATTTTGCAAATCGCCATCCATTGGTACAATAACATCGCCACTGGCGTGGTCAAAACCCGCTGCCATCGCTGATGTCTGACCAAAATTTCGACGTAAAGAAACCACCCGCAATTGATCTGGCGCAAAACCAGCTTTGTTTTGCTTTTGATATTCACGAATTACTTTGACAGTCTGATCGGTGCTACCATCATCAACTATAATCAACTCCCATTGGAAGCTTTCCTTCGTCAATGCCTGATAAACCTTCTCGGCCAACTCAATTACATTGTCCTGTTCATTATACACAGGAACAACCACTGAAACCTTCTTAGCTTTTTTCATCACTTATGCCTTATTATGCCTTTTGCCTTCATCGAAATTAACGTCCAGGTCCACGCGGTGCATTCTTGGCTTGTTCTTCAGCTTCTTTTTCCAGCTTTTTCATCAACTCAGATTTTTCAATCTTGGCCTGCTGTTCCAACGCCTTCTTTTGCATTTCAATATAAGACTTTATAGTTTCATTCTTAAATTGAGCCGTTACCTGCTGAGCAACTTCTTCATATTTTTTCACTTTGCCTTCAGTAACCGATTCGACCTTGATGATCTCAAAACCGCGAACACCAGTAAATGGGCCAATAACATCGCCTGGCTTGGCTTTCAATATAGCATCACAGGCTTCTTTGCCCAATAACAATTCCAGCCGCTGCACAGGCATTCTATTGAGCTTGCCATTTGTACGATCCTTAGCGGATTCCGTGCAATTTTTGGCATATAGCTCATCAAAATCATCACCAGATTTAGCCTGTAATGCAACTTTCTTAGCTGCAGAATTACTCTGCATACTGATATGTTGTACATTTGCGGTTGTAGGAATGGTATATTTATCGATATTCTTTTCATAATATTTTTTCAAGTCAGTTGCATTGGGCTCTGGCACTTCTTTTGTCCATTGTTCATTTAACATATTAGAAAATGTATACTGACAAATGAGATTGCCAACAAATTTATTGCGATCGGTCTGGTCAAGCTTACGCCTCTTAAATTCCTCATTAAGCAACTGAATATCCAACCAAACCTGCCCTGCCTGAACTTCACTGCGGGCCGCCCCGATTTCAATCATAATCTGCGCCTGGCCACGAGTCAAAGTCTTATCATTGACCTTCACCAAAACTTCTTTAGCCTGTTCAGCGGTAAGCTCAACTTTCTCTGCCACTGGCGGTGCGCCATATTGGGCCATTGCCACCAATGCCATCACCATCACCAAAACCATTGCTTTTGCCAACATTCTCATAATTAAATCTCCTGTGTTTTAAATATCATTTACTTAGGGAAAATACCACATCTTTTCACTTTTAGCAGGTCCGATGGGCTATACCATGCTGATAAAAATCATACCGCCATGGCGATATCAACAATCACCAATTGCCCTGATCGCTAAAATCTTACCATTATTCCATAATTACAAAGGTGACATGACCCACTTATGAATCATGCCACCATCATTTTTAATACTGTTATAAGGGATCAAAAAATCTCATATTATATTTATACTCATAACAATTGAGTTTGTCCGTTTTGTCTACCTATAAGTTCACATGCTGTAAGGCTTTAGCATTGGCTCTGCCAGATAAAATCATACCCTTTGGGTATATATTAATTTTCTGTTTCCTTTGCGCCATCTTCAGCCTCAGTTTCGTCCACGTCTTCTTTTTCAGGTTTCCACTGATTACGGGCAGTTATAGCTGCCGGGCTGAAATGGTCAAACATTACCAGACCCGTGCTAACGCTGGCCATCTGACCGGCATAGGCTGACTTGCCCATGTCATATTGACTCTGTGGAACTGGCTGTGGCATAAGATTATCAAAAATACGACACTTGCCAACCAAATCATCTTGAACATAAAGACTATCTTCTGGAACTTCAATTTCTTTACTTAATTCATATAATTCTGAAAGTTCAGCTTGTTTCCTTTGAATTTCATTCTGCTTTTGTTTCATCTGATTATCCAATGTCTGGTAACGACTTTGGAAACTGCTTAACATTGCCTCATCTTTACTCTGCTCCATTGCCTTGGTAAATTCCTGTTGCAAATCAGCTACTTGTTTACTTAGTGCTCCCGATTCAGCAACGGCCTTTTCCAAGCCCTCACATAATACAGCAATATCAACTGCCAGGATTCTATCTGGAGCCTTAGGATCTTTTTTCATCTTAGCATTGAGTGCTGTCAGGGCCGCAGCAAAATCAACCTTAGCGGCTTTGGCAAATTCGTCAGCATCAGCTTTCATCATCGCTTCGGCCTGTTTAGCCTTAAAATCTGAAATAACCTGTTCTTCCGTTTTGCTCTTTTCGTTTTCAGCCAGTTTAATCTCAGCATCCACTCCGCCAAAACGACCATCATCTTTAATATTCTTAGGCTCACGAGCCTTGTCCACAGCGATAACACGACCTATTAAATAAGCCTGACCACCTGAATATTTCTGGGCTGGGCCGATGACATCATAAAGCTTAACTGTTTTTTCATCAGCTTCTGCAACAATACCTTCAAGGTTAAAGGCCGCATCAGCAAACAAATCATATGACTGCACTTCCGTCAACATTGTAGCCCACATAATATCTTGGCTGCTACGCAAATCATCACTGCTCAAAAAGTCTGTTGTACCAACAGTAAGTTTATAGCCCTGTCCTGCAAGAGCAGTAACCACTTGATCAAAGCTTACCTCTTTGCCTGTAGCTTTGGCCTTGGCCTTAACCAGTAAATCTTTGGCTACATTTTCCACTTCTGCATTTATCAATGTGCGACGAACATAATCTTCTACATCAGGAAAATCTCTTTCACCGAATTTACTCTTATTTTCCTGCCAGTAATCACGCAATGCACTGGCTTTTAATTTGCCTTCTGCTTCCAGCGATTTAGTAACTGCTGTTTTGATTTCTTCTGCATCAACCTTCAGATATTCCACCTGCACCCGATCAGGTAAATAATAGCTATAGCCCGCTGGATTAGTTTCTTCATCTATAGCATCAGGTTTCACCGCTTTATAGGTTTCAAACATCTCAGCCTGCTGGGCAATCGTTGGCTCTGCAACCTTGCTGATATATTCCCTGCTATTAAGTTCAACATAGCGACCATTCAAATGCGATCTCTGATAAATCTCCATCGTAGCTTTACGAATTTGTTCTTCGGTAAAATTCAAACCTGAAGCCATTATCTGATAATAACGAGCTATCGCTAAATAATCAGCTATCGCAGCCTTCAAATCAGACTTGGCCATCCGCGAAGTCTGTGAAGCCACAGATATCGAAGGTGCTCCATAGGCAGTTAATGTTTTCAAAACGCTGTTAACTGTCTCTTCGGAAACATAAATACCATTTGCATGTGCTTCCTGAGCCAGCATGATAAATTTCATCTGTGGCGAAAGCTTGCCATCTTTGCCAAAACTTTCAGCATGTTTGCACAAAGCATCTTTGCGCACCTGGTCAAGGTCTTCGCTGCTATTGATGCTTTCTTTGATATTATTTATCTGGGTTTCACTGTCGCCAGGGAAACCAAATACAACCGCACTGATATTGTTTATCATTTGCGATTGAGGACTCAAATTCAAACTCATCGCCACACCATTTTTATCAACGCCCATCTGCTGCATAACTGACAAAGCCGCACCAGCCCGGGACATCGTATAAGAATCTATTTCATGGCTGTCTCCATTGCTGTCAACATAGGTGCCGACCGTGGCATTGCGACCACTGGAACGACCGAAACCACCAAGGTTAGGTATCAAAAAACCAACCATGATCAAAATACCAAAGCCAACTAACAATTTCTTTTTATTATCATGAATCCACTGCATTTAATTTCAACTCCAACATATCTGTGGTTATATTTCTATGACGATACCTGTTAAAAATCGATTCTAGACACTTTACGCCATTTCTGTAAACTTTGTAGTATAAGGATGTTAGCCATTTATAGCAAACAAGAATTCTCTCTTTAGGCTATTTTTTCCACTCTGACATACCCAATAACCAATCCGGTCCTACCAGAATTCCACCTTAACCTCTCACTCATATAACAATCTTCTACTTAATAGCCTTATAACTCCATTGCTATAATTATTTGCTATCAATACCTTTATCGCTCTGGTAGCCCATAAAATCCAGTTATTTTTTGTACTTCTTAGTTTTTTATCGCTAAATGCACAACAAAAACCCACATGGTCCCATAACAAAATATTCATTTATTTTTTTAAATGATTAAAATAGCTATTCCCACCAGCCTAAATAACTCTATTTGACCCTTAAAAACACCCCTGCAAACCTAATTATTTATTATTTTATCTTGACATAACTTTCTCCCTCTGATATTTGCCTTGTCTTGGATTATTTATATTTTACTATTAAGATCGACCTTTTTTGGCCGATACCAATATTGCCTCCGGGCATACTGACCGCCCACATAATATAGGTATAGCATTTGACAATAACTGCAGAATCTGCAATACTTTGGGCCAACAAAATTATATTTTAATAGTAACGAAAACTGTATCTCCTTTATAGGTAATGATTTATATGGCAGCCAAAACCAAAACTTCAGGAAAATCGCTGGTAATCGTCGAATCGCCCGCAAAAGCAAAAACAATAAACAAATACCTTGGGCCAAACTTCAAGGTGATGGCTTCGATGGGACACATACGCGACCTGCCTGGCAAAAATATGAATGTTGACATCGAAAATGACTTCGAGCCAACCTACGAAATTATGCCAACCCGGCAAAAAACTTTGACAAATCTTCGCAAAGCTCTAAAAGAGTGCGATTTTGTCTATCTCGCAGCTGATTTGGATCGCGAAGGAGAGGCTATTGCATGGCATTTGACCGAAGCTCTCAAAATCAAACCCGAACAGTTCAAACGTGTTGTCTTTAACTCTATCACCAAAGACAGCATCCAGCATGCCTTCGCTCATCCGCTAAATCTAGACATGGACAAGGTTTACGCTCAGCAGGCCCGCCGCATCCTTGACCGGATCGTAGGCTATCAGATCAGCCCCCTTCTCTGGAAAAAAATCGCTCGGGGCCTTTCTGCTGGCCGCGTACAGTCTGTAGCCGTCAAACTTGTCGTAGATCGTGAAAAAGAAATCAAAGCTTTCATCCCCGATGAATATTGGAAAATCGGTGGAATCTTCTGCGTTAATCAGCCAGGTGACCTAAACGACAAATATAAAACTTTCTTAGAATCCCATGACAAGGGCAAACCAACTCAAAAACAAAAAGCTCAATGGTTCCTTGAACATAACTGTCTGGAAACACAACTAGTTAACATCAATAATAAACCTTTCAAACCAGACAATGAAAAAGATACAATGGCTGTCTATAACGCTATCAAAGACAGCGATTATAAAGTCAGTGACATAAATACAAGACAGAGCTTAACTCGTCCTTCGGCCCCATTTATCACCAGTACCCTCCAGCAACAGGCAGCTAACCGACTCGGCTATGCAGCCAAAAACACCATGCGGTTGGCTCAAAATCTTTATGAAGGTATCGAAGTTGATGGCATGGGCAGTGTCGGTCTTATCACCTATATGCGTACCGACAGTACCCAACTTGCTCCAGAAGCTCTTAATGCTGCTCGTGGCTTTATATCCGGTAACTTCGGCCCGGAATATCTACCGGCCAAGCCAAATTTCTATGGCTCTTCCAATAAAAAAGCCCAGGAAGCTCACGAAGCTATACGCCCTACCGATGTCAATATCACCCCTGATATGATAAAAAACTCTTCTACTCCCCAGCAACACAAACTTTATCAGCTGATCTGGAACAGATTTGTTTCCTGTCAGATGACCCCGGCTAAATGGAATGTTACCACCGTCAACATCGAAGCTAAAGGCACCGATACAGATAACAAATCAGTCAACGCAATATTCAAAGCATCGGGCCGTGTATTAGTTTTCGATGGCTTTACCAAGATAGCTGGCTTGACCATGACTGACGACCAGATCATGCCCGAAATCAATATCGACCAGCAGGTTTTCCCTGTTAATATCGACCCGACCCAGCATTTCACCTCGCCACCGGCACGTTATACTGAAGCATCACTGGTGAAAATGCTTGAAGCCAAAGGCATTGGCCGTCCATCAACTTATGCCTCGATCATTTCGACTATCCAGGACCGTGAATATGTTGAACAGCTCGAAAAGAAATTCCACGCCACCGACCTGGGCATAGTTGTAACCGACAAACTAACCGAACATTTCCCTCGTATTATGGATCTGGCTTTCACCAGCCATGTCGAAGAACAGCTTGATAAAATCGAAGAACAACATCTCAACTGGGTTCAGGTCCTGAAAGACTTTTACGCTCCTTTCAAGGAAAACCTTGACCGGGCTCATGAAGAAATGACTCACGCCAAGGCTGAAACTCAACCATCCGAATACAAATGCCCCGAATGTAGCGAACCCATGGTCTACCGCTTTGGAAAAAATGGTCGCTTCCTTTCCTGTGGCACATATCCAACCTGTAAATTCGCTTCACCTTGCGATCGTGATGGCAAAATGTGTGGCCCGGAAGAAACCGAACATAAATGCCCAAATTGTGGCAAACCTATGATTTTGCGCAAAGGCAGATTTGGCGATTTCCTTGGTTGCCAGGATTATCCCGAATGCAAAACAACTCAGAAACTCGACAAAGATGGCACTCCATTGCCGCCTAAAGCACCAGCTAAACCATCCGGCATCCGCTGTTATAAATGTGAAGGCGAACTGGTCATCCGCGATAGCAAACGTGGCGAATTCCTCGGCTGTGGCCGCTTCCCTCGCTGCCGCACTATTATCAGCATGAAAGAATTCGACCATCTGAAAGAACTTCAGGAAAAAGGCATCTGGCCACCAAAAACTTATGAAGAAGCCGACGAACTGCTAGGCCGTAAGAAAAAGAAAAAAGCCGATGATGATGACAGCGAAACAACCACCAAGACTAAGAAAAAAACGGTAAAAAAGACAACAAAAAAAACCGTCAAAAAAACTACGAAAAAGGCAACCAAAAAGAAAACTGCCAAAAAAACTGAAACAGAACCAACCGAAGACCTGGGAATATAAAAACAATCAAAGCCCACGGCAATTCGTCGCGGGCTTTTTTTACAGCAAAGTAGCACAAACTTCCAGCTTGTGCCAACTGCAGGTAGGATGGGCTATGCCCATGCTGATAAAAATCACATCGCGTTAGCGATACCCAAATCATACATTCCAGGCTTGTATTCACCAATAGCCATTAAAAAAACCCGCCCAATCAAATCCGCAAAATCCGTTCAATCCGTCAAAATCCGTGTCCTATTCTTATATTCTTTCCCTGCCAGTAAAATTCTAAATCACATCATAACTTGTTCATATACTAATTCAGTAAATATCTCAATGAAATGGTATAAACAGCAATCTATTACCGATCATCCTGGTCATAAGACCCGCCATTGTCATAGTCGCAACTGACGGTTATGCGTTTGATCTCAGAAGTTTGGCCAGTATGAGAATTGATCGTCGCAATGATACCATTCATCCGCAGATCATTGGTGGCAATGCTGAAAGGAAATGGCATATTAGTCGTCAGGCTTTTCAGCACCGGTTCGACATTCCTGCCAATAACCGATTCATGTGGGCCAGTCATACCAACATCAGTTATATAGCCTGTGCCCTTGGGCAAAACTCTTTCATCAGCTGTCATCACATGGGTATGAGTACCAAAGACAACACTAACACGGCCATCAAGATGCCAACCCATCGCGATTTTTTCGCTGGTCGCTTCGGCATGCATATCAACAATAATAATTCGTATATCACTGGGAATTCTTGACAGGATTCTATCGATAGCATTATAAGGATTGTCGGCTTGCAGATTCATATACATCCGCCCCAATAAAGAAACCACCGCAACCGATGCCCCTTTTGCCGTGTGATAAACCGCATAATCCTGACCGGCAGCGGTTATAGCTAAATTTGCGGGTTTAACTAAAGCCTTGGAATTCTGAAGGGTAGCGATAATATCTCTTTTACGATAAATATGATCGCCCATCGTCATTAAATGCACACCTTGATTCAGCAATTTAGAATGAATTTTATCGGTAAGCCCTGACCCACCAGCGGCATTTTCTACATTGCAAATGACACAATCGATTTCATTTTCTTCGACGATACCAGCTAATTTTTCATGCAGCACATGCCGACCCGGCCTTCCGACAAGATCACCAATACATAAAACTTTAATCTGCATGAAACTTTCCAATCTAACCTAATAAACAAAATCACCCACCCCATCCAGGTGGAAACTTTTCGATTGTCACAATAAAATTCAAAACCCCACTGGGTGGCAAGGGTCTGCCAAAGCAGCCCCTTGGCATATGTCATTCCCGCGTAGGCGCCGAACACATCTTCCTAACAAAATTCATCTCAAACTCAAACCGGTAGGATGGGCTCTGCCCATGCTGATAAAACCCATATCGCAATAGCAATACCAATTATTACATACACCTCCAGCGCCCAACGGAAGCGACAAACAACATCACCGACAACAACGAGCAGGGTGCAGGCTCAGCCTGTCCTAAACCATAATCCGTCTCAAACCCAAGCACGAAGCAGACAGCTACAGCGCCCAACGGAAGCGGCAAAAACCATCACCGACAACAACGAGCAGTGTGCAGGCTCAGCCTGCCTGTCTGCCTAACGGGCAAACTCGATACAGCGGACTTCGCGTAACAGGGTTACTTTCACTTCACCTGGATAGGTCAGTTCATCTTCAACCTTTTTAGCGATATCACGGGCAATCTTCCAGGCGGTACCGTCATCAACATTTTCCGGATCGACAATAACGCGAACCTCACGGCCAGCCTGGATGGCATATGCATTTTTAACACCATTAAAGCCAGTTGCGATCCCTTCGAGATTTTCCAGACGTTTAATATAACGTTCCAGCGTTTCACGACGGGCACCAGGTCGCGACGCACTCATTGCATCGGCGGCCGCTACCAATGGCGTATAAGGAGAAATCGCCGCTACATCGCCATGATGACCAGCAACAGCATTAAGCACTTCTGGCCTTTCCTTGAATTTTCTTAATAAATCAGCACCAATTTGAGGATGCCCACCTTCAACTTCATGATCGACGGCTTTACCAATATCATGTAACAAACCGCAACGACGTGCCATATTGCCATCAAGACCAAGCTCTTCTGCCATACATTGTGCTAAAAATGCAACTTCAATACTATGACGCAATACATTTTGACCATAACTTGTTCGATAATTCAGTCGACCCAGATAAGTCATGAGCTTAGAATTCAAGCCATTAACGTTGGCTTCTAATGTTGTCCGTTTACCTATTTCGGTTAGCTGATTTTCAACTTCTTTTTGAGTTTCAATAACCAGTTCTTCGATACGAGCTGGATGGATTCGGCCATCTTGAATAAGTTTTTCCAGTGAACGGCGGGCAACTTCACGGCGAACCGGGTCAAAAGCTGATACTACAACAGCACCAGGGGTATCATCAATAATTACATCAACACCGGTAGCTTTTTCAAATGCCCGGATATTACGACCTTCGCGACCAATTACCCGGCCTTTCATGTCATCAGATGGGATATTCACAGTAGAAACTGTACTGTCACAGGTATGCTCAGCGGCATAACGCTGAATAGCATTTAAGGTAATTTCCCGACTGCGAGCTTCTGCTTCTTCTTTCGCCCGAGTTACTATACTTTCAATCATAGTTGAAGATTCATGGGTTACTTCATCTTCGAGTCTTTCCAGAAGAATCTCTTTGGCCTCTTCGGCTGAAAGATTTGAAATTCTCAATAATATCGCCCTTTGCTCATTTAATGTGGTACTTAGCTGCTCGTCCTTGGACTGCAAGGATTTTTCTTTCTGCTGCAGTTTATTTTCCCGTTTTTCCAAAGATTTCTCTTTGCTTGCCGCAGATTCCCAACGGCGTTCGGCTGAATCTTCTCTTTTATTAAGATGCCTTTCGGATTCCCGCAATTCATTACGGGTTATATTTATTTCTTTTTCGAATTCTTCACGTTTGGCGATTATTTCGGATTTGCTTTCAAGCTCAGCTGTCTTGATAATATTGCTGGCCTTGGCCTGAGCTTCAGCAACAACGTTTTTTACCTGCTGTTCTGCCGCCTGAAGTTTAGAACTGGCGACTTTCTTTTGAAATAGCACTGTTGCGATTATCCCGGCAAACAGTGTCGCTACGGCAATACCAATTGCTAGTGGTATTGACATCTCAGCTAAAACATATTCTATCATATCTATCTCCTATAGGATGAGGGCATTCATTTTAAGAGGCAATAAGCCCAAAATAATGGCCACTCTTTGCAAAATTATTCGCTCTATGTGGTACCACCAAAGACAGATAGATATATTAGCAGAGACAAAATTTTGTATAAAAACAAAAAAAAGAAATGACAGAAACTAGCAAAAAAATGTAAAAAAAGATCAAATTCGGTCGAAAACTGTCGAAAAACTGCCTTTTCGCGCCCGAAATATTCCGTCAAAAATAGCTATATCTATAGCATTTGAGGTTTCGGTAACTCTATTGGGCCAGCTTTGCATAAGTTGACTTCCTGGTAATTTTATAATAATTTTTAATCTTTTGTTATACACATCAATTTTAAATTTTCTGTTATGCCTGCCTTAAAATCCTGATTTTCAAAACTTTATAGCAAATTGGCCAGAGTAATTCAGACCCAATGGGTATAATTTCCACTTTTATTGCCGTTTATTACAGTATTAGCTGTATTTTCGGTTTTCTATCAATTCCTTTTGCTTTTATAGCAAATTTATTATCAATGCCAATGTGGACTGCCCTGCGGCTTTTCTATCCGGTTTTGGTATACATAAACTACTTATCATTATTTAGTCTTTATGTACGTAAATACCAAAGTTACATCGCATATTTATATTTATCGGCAAAATTTCAGTTATTATTATATCAATGACCAAATAAATATCCAACACAATTAAACAAAGTTGACAGAAATGTTAGTTTTATCTGAATAGTTCAAATAAAACTCGACATATGGGCCCGCCTCTTTTGCCTATGATCTTTGTACCGGCGGTTGCTTTTATATAATTTGAGACTATAATAGCATCGAAAAATAATACAGAACTTATTAAAAGTGATAAAAATGACTACAATAATTACAATAGATGGGCCTGCCGGGTCTGGTAAAAGTACGGTAGCTTTTTTGTTGGCCCAAAATTTACAAGCAACCTACCTGGATACCGGAGCTATGTATCGGGCTATTACTCTGGCTTGTCTGCGGGCTGAAATTGACATGGATAATGCAGCGGCAATGTTGGCGATTGCTGAAAATTGCCAAATCGACTTTGAATTTCACAATGATACAAACAATGTTTTCCTGAATGGTCATGATGTTACAAGTGAAATCCGAACAGCAGAGGTAACTGCTGCATCAGCTAAAGTTGCTGGCAATGATGAGATTCGTAGGTTTCTAGTTGGGCAACAGCAACTTTATGCCAAAGATACTGCTATGCTGGTAACTGAAGGGCGAGATCAGGGAACTCTGGTATTTCCGGATGCGCAATTTAAGTTTTACCTGGATGCATCGGCTCAATGCCGGGCAATGCGGAGGTATCAGCAACAAAAAAACAAAGAGCTCAGCTATGAAGAAATATTAGACGCTCAGTTACAAAGGGATAATCGGGATGCCAACCGCAAGCTTGGGGCATTAAAGCCAGCTGAAGATTCCCGGGTTATTGATACCACCGAAATGTCAATAGGACAAGTAGTACAAAAATTAATCAGTATTATTCAAAATGACCGCTAAAATTGAAAAACTTATGTGTTATTTTAGCCAATTGAAGCTATATTCAATAATCGGCATCGCTATTGCGATGTTATTTTTATCAGCATGGGCATAGCCCATCCTACCTGTGAAAAGGATAAATTTGTGGCAAACCTGACTTATACATTCAGTAAAAATCTTGGGCTCTTTATCAGCAAAGCCTATTTTCGATTGAAATTGATTGATAAACATAATGTTCCATCAGATGGGGCGGTGCTTTTAGTTACTAATCATCAAAGCTATATGGACCCTTTGTTCATGGGCTCGGGTATAAAACGTGCATGTCATTTTATGGCGCGAGAATCCCTTTTCAGAAATAAATTTTTCGGGCGATACATCCGCAAGATAAATGCTTTTCCGGTTAAAAGAGATTCCGGCGATGTCAAAGCCATCAAAGAAATTATCAAACGGTTGAATGATGGCAATATGGTTAATATTTTCCCGGAAGGGACGAGAACCCTGACAGGAAAGATCAAGGAATTTAAGAGCGGGCTGGAACTGATAACCAGAAGATCTGGAGCAACCCTGGTGCCGGTATTGATAGAAGGGGCATATGAAGCGTGGCCAAAGAAACAACTTTTGCCATGGCCTAAAAAAGTTTATGTGCAATATGCCGAGCCGATTACGCCAGAGCAATTAAAGAATATGGGCAAAAATGAATTAGCGCCGCTACTGACAAAAACCCTGCGTGATATGCAAACTGAGTTGCGGACGAAGATTGGTAAAGAGCCTTATGACTATAGTCATGAATAAGACGCGGATTTGTTTGGTTGGCAGTTTTGTATTTACTTGTAAAAGAACATAGTTGTCTCTATATTACTGGTGAATATGCGCAATCGGTATAGTTATTTTTAGGGGTGGAGTTGGGAAGCTTTGATATTGAGGTGGGAAGGGGGATTTTCTGTTGGGATTTTTTTTATTTTTGGGTTGAGGGGGGATGCGCAAATGGTTGGGGTAGAGAGTAAGAAATAGGACACGGATTTTGACGGATTAAACGGATAAATGCGGATTTGAATAGTTTGTGATTTTTTTGCGAGTTGATATCAATGACTTTGCAATCATCGCAGCTAACTGGCTGGATGAAAATTAAACATTAAAGAAATGTTTAAAATATCAAAGGCCCCGCCATTTTCACCGGGGCCTTTTTTATTTTAAATCCATATTGCTTATTCAGGCAAATCACTTTCCTTAACATCACGCACATTCAAGTCTGCATATATCACACGGTATATCTCACTGTTTTCGATTTTATACCAGAAAATCGCCTTAGTCGGATCGCCAAACTTTACATTCTGTCCAACATATCGCCAGTTACTATCTAGCGGTAAGGTCGCAACGAACATACCGCCTTTCATGATGTTTTGAGTATCTTCCTTGGTCCAGTTCATATTACTAAATTTGCCTTCTTTAAACATATCAGGGATTATTCTAGCCATCTGCGGCCCTGTTACAATAGGCGGAAACGTTTTGTCTGTGGTAGAATCAGCCCAAAATTTAAGAAATTTAATCAGGTCTGCTTCCTTGTTGTTTTTTGCATTGAGGGTATAATTCGAAATCTTTTTATAATCATCTGGCGGACTAAGGTCAAATAGCGAATCAGCCATCGGTTCATCAAATTTAATTTTACTTATGACACAATTCATCTCTGTTGCTTTTGCATATTCCATATGAATCTCAACAGGTTGGTCTATCTCAAGATTAATCCAGATAGTTGTCGTCAAATCCTTTTCAACAATGCGATACCCCTTGGTTTTGACACCATCAATTAATTTTTCTCCAACAACTTCATATTTATTTTCGGGAAAAGACCGCATCTTCTCAATAATCGCAAATGGATTTGTGCCATTATCTTCTCCCATCTGTGATAGATCAACTGTTATATAGGTTTTGTCAAATGGCACCAGACTCAGCATTTTTCCCTTGTTGGCATCCAGAATTGTAATATACCCATCATCGGTCGATGATCGCAACAAGCCGGGATTCTTAAATTGCCATTGAATCGTCTCTGTATTGTCGGTCATAGTATAACTGAGTGTCAGAGCCTTTCTAAATTGTTTTACTACTTCTGCATAAGCGGAATTCCCATTAGTGTCACCTGTTAAAAAATTAACTCCCGTAAAAACAACCAACACTACAATCGCGATAGCTGCGTATCTAAACATATTATTGTTCATTATTATTCTCCATAGCCCTGACTTTTCATTTGCCAGGTTTATATTTTCAGATTTGCCCAAAGCTTCAAAGCTATCAGTCAAGATATTTCGATCAGCTGCTGAACTAACCTCTATTTTAGATTTATCAAACATCATTTTTATTTTTTCTGCTGTCTTCATATAATCACCTTATCTTTCATAATAGACCGCAGTTTATCAATTCCATATCAATATCGACCTTTGACAGTATTGACCGAGACTTCTTGCATTTGGGCAATTTTACTAAATGCCATTTGGCAGTAAATCCGCAGGGCAATTACTTCCCGCTGTTCAGTTGGTAATTGCACAAGTGCTTTAGCTAAAATATCAAGCTGTTCATTTCGTACAATCTGCTCTGATGGTTTTGGAGTGTTGGCAATATGGCTATTTGCTTCATCCAAGCTCACGGCTTTTTTGCTTTTACCTGACCGCTGCAAATCTCTTATACGGTTAGCCATACAAACCGAAAGATAACTTTTGAGATTACCTTTTAATTTGAAGCTTTGTATCTGTTGAGCAAACCGCACAAATGTGTCATGCAGCGCATCTTCAGCCAGTGCCTCATTATTAGATAATGCAATGCCAAGAATAAGCAGTTTATCTCGATATTTTTTGTATATTTGGGTCAATGCCTGTTGGCTTCTCTGCCGACAGCGAATCACCAGTATTTCATCTTCGATCATGATATCCTCTTAGTAAACGAACATTCGTTACCATTAGAACGTTTAGGATACCACTTTGGGTATAAAAAAATTGGTGAAATTCAAAATAAATAAGATGATAGGCAAAAAAACTTGCCTATTGTGATATAATTGAAGGCTATTGAATAAGATAATTATTTTTTTAAGTTCTCTGGTATCATTTATACCAATCGTATATGGAAAAACATTACTATAATAATGCTTTAATAAATGGGGACAGTCACCTATTAATTTGTTCTAAAATAGGTGACTGTCCCCTATTTTCCTATTTAAATGGAGGTTTTTTGAGTGAAAAAAAATAATTTACAAAAACATTTATGTATTTTATGGTTACCTGTGTGTTTGATTGTATTTTTTATAGTTTGCTATTTCTTATTACACAAAGAAAATTTTATCACAAACGTTTTAGCGGAAAAACAAGGCTATGCTTATATGGAAATAGGGGACAGTCACCTATTTTAGAATAGGGAAATAGGGGGGAAATAAGGGACAGTCACCTATTTTTTGCTCTTTTTCGGTCTGCCTACAGGCAATGGTCTTAGTCTTCGGTTCAGTAATGTTTCCAGTTTGCTGATGAAGTTGTCGCTGCCTAGGGGGCGGCCGCGGCGGTAATTATTTCTAAAGTTTTCACTGACTTCACTTTCAAGATTCTGTTTCAGGATTTCTTTCCAATTCAGTCCGTGTGACAATTTTTCCCATGCTTTAATATCGATAATTTCATTTTTATTCGTTTCGCCGACATGAACCGCCGCACTGGAAAATTCATAACGCCACGGCACCCGCACCATCTTAGCCCGCACGGGATTCTGCTCGACATAACGCAAAGCCAGCCAGAAATGGTGGTCATCAAGGCCGCAGGAATAAAAACGGTTCTGCCATAAATGTCCGCTGCGGCCATGCATACGATTGACATAAAGTGTGTAAAGATAGTTCGTCCGGCCAACAGCCCGCGCCAGAGATTCTTCCCGGCCCGGCGCACCGATAATATGAACATGATTGGTCATCAGGCAATAACCCAAAACCGAAAAATCATATTCGGCGGACTGCTCATGCAGAATCCGTAAATATTGCTGCTTATCCTCATCGACAAAAAAAACGTCCTGACGATTATTTCCTCGCTGCGTAATATGATGCGGCAAACCCGGTATTACTATTCTTGCTAATCTTGACATAATAGTGAATCTTACACTCTTAAAACATAATTGTCAAGCTAAAAACAGGTGACTGTCCCCTATTTACCCTATTCTGATTTGGACGTGACTGATGGCTCTCTATGACGGTGATTACATATTTGCGAAAAAGAACTATGCAGTAATTATAATTGTCTTGACGATACCGATTTTGGGGAATAATATTGAATGTGAAAGGCGTGATTAATAGGTATTCGCTTTGCTCATATAATTCTTATCCGCGTGGGCATGGCCCACCCTACCGATCGCTGGTAGATGTATTTGTAGATCCGGCTGCTTCGTGTTTGCGATTGAGGTAAAATATGATAACGGGATAGGTAAATGATTTACCCAACCTGGCTGGCTATTCTGAGTGTGTGTTTGTAGAAAACAGTATTGGAGTGAAAAGAGTATGAATAGAAGTGTATATATAAAGATATTCTCACAATGCACAATATGGTTGAAATTG
>JAEIOG010000032.1 GCA_016342495.1 Phycisphaerae bacterium | reverse complement strand
TCCAAACGCAAAAACGCAGGCTGGGATGAAGATTATCTGAAAAAATTATTAGGAATTTAGATGCGGTTGCCCTGGAGAAAAATATGGATATTCCGCCTTGAGTATGCTATAATTATAACTATTAATGAGTTAAAAACGGGCGTTTTGACATTGAGTGCGTTGCTCAATACGCTCAAAATACCCGTGAACGGTTACTAATATTGTAATATTGTAATGTTGTGAAATTGAGGGTTCCATGTTTTTTTTTGAGAAAGAGTAGAGTTATGAAAAGATTTGTTTTGATAATTGGTATGGTTTTATGTTTTACACTAATCGCAGAAGCTGGCCAGATTTTTAGTGATGATTTTAATGATGGTGATATGGCTGGCTGGTCACCAAAACAAGGTGGATGGGCAGTTAGCGGTGGAGATGATAAATATCTCCAGAGCACCAGTAATCCGTACAGCGTTATCTGGGATGAGGAGTCTTTTGGGGTAAACCAAAAACTTCAGGTAGATGCGTATTTTGACTTGAACGCCGGAGTGAATGACCAAATAGCTCATTTACGTCTGAGGACAGGTGAGAATTCAGGTGTCAATCAACCGTTTTGGGATACAGGGTATCTTGCAGAAGTTCAAATAGGTCAGATCGCCATACAAAACACGCATATTGGTGGAAACCCATATATAGTCAAAACTCTCTTTGGAGCAGGTGAAAGTCCAATTGACTCTACCGGTTGGTATACACTATCTTTTGAGGTTATGGGTACTGGCAGCGATACGCATTTTAAACTTTCGGTTAACGATACCTCCTATTTCGACGAAGGTTACAACAATTCAATAAGCCAGCTTGATAGTGGTTACGCAGGTCTTGGGCGATTAATCAAATATGACAATTTCCAGAGTTCAACGGATGTTCCTGAACCTGCAACGTTGCTTCTATTCGCTGTTGGTGTAGGCGGTGCAAGATTGCTAAAGAGACGCAGAACAATATAAACCATTGTCCTGTGCAATAATCCATCAGAGCGTAAAAATGCATGAAATCGGACTTTGATTTATGAAAATTGTTCTTTTAGAATCGGATATGAGCTGTTATTGAAGGCTGGCAGGCTTTGAAATCTCAGATTTTAGCAGTAATTTACCAATCTACGCGTACCGATTCCGTTGAGCTTTATGGAAAGCTTAAGTTTGGCATAGATGCCTACTCAAGCAATGTGGCTATAGATATGATGTAAGCCGCCAAGGATTGGCTTGCTTACAATCTTGCCCTCGGCTTGAACTTCTCGATGTTCAGGAGCATCTTTTCCCAGCGACATATGTGTGCGGCTGGGATTATAATATTCATTGATGTATTCGTCGAGAATATTATAAAGATGTTTTTCATTGAAAATGATCATGTGATTCAAGCAGTCGCGACGTAGAGTGCCGTTACCCCCGTTATAGTTAAAAATTGAGATAAATTTGCTTAAGTCACTAATGTTTTCCGTCGAAGAACAAAGAATACAACTTGGATTTTGAACTTCAATGAATGAGGAAAATGTTAATGATAATAAAACCACAATTAGTGCTATTAACCATGCTAGCAGGCTGGGTGAATCGACAGCAGCAGGATGTGATCGAGTATTTAAAAACTGAGAATAAGGTCTTGCGTGAAACAATAGGCAAGAAAAGAATTATCTTAAATGACGCCCAACGCAGGCGATTGGCAGTAGCAGCCAAGAAGGTAGGGCGGAAGGCTTTGGCGGAGGTCTGTGGGCTTTTTACGCCCAACACGTTACTCGGTTGAGTGTCACGAACAGCTTGGTGGCTTGTTAAAATCCTATCGTCGAGCGGCGTGATGTGCTCTGATTTGGGTAAGATGAGTTTATTGTTAGTCCTAGAAAGGCTATTTATTGCAATCAAAGAGATGTTTTAGATCACAAAATAAAACAAACGCTTGAGAAGTCAAATAGGGAGCTTCTGGAGCAAGTCAAATTGAAGGGGTGTGCACCAAAATGTGCACCAATGATGTCCTGTTGGGCTTCTATCAGCCTACTATCTGTCTACATCAATTTTATGTAAGTATCGGGGAAATCATCGTTTAGAGCTAAATATCAAGGTTTTTGATTTTTTTAAAATCAGACTGTCGATCCGAAGGTTGCGAGTTCGGGATTGCGACTGGGGCACGAAGAAAGACAGCAAGGGCAAGAAACAAACCTGGCGCGGGTTCAAACTGCATCTGGACGCCATTGACGGCGATATCCCGATCAGTTGGCTGGTGACCTCCGCCAGCACGCACGATAGCCAAGCCGCCATCCCGCTGGCACAGATGAGTGCCGACCGTGTGACCAGCCTCTACGATCTGGCCGATGCCGCCTATGACGCCAAGGAAATTCGCCAGATGTCCAAACGACTTGGCCATGTGGCATTGATAGATCATAATCCTCGTCGTGGTGAAAAACGACAGTTCACGCCCTCTGAAGCGGTTCGGTATCGCCAGCGCAGCAGCGCCGAACGGGTCAACTCGCACCTGCACGATAACCACGGTGGACGGCACGTGCGTGTTCGCGGCGGTGTGAAAGTAGCCGCCCACCTGAGCTTCGGACTGCTGGTCATCGCCGCAGAGCAATTACTCAAACTGCTATCCTGACGCGACACAGGGAGATTTTGGGTGATTTTGGTGAAGCCGGTGAGTACGGAACAGGGGCGGTATGCGCCAAACAATGATTTTCGGCATTCTAAACCTCTCACACAGCGGGCGATCTCCAGAAATCCTTCGCAAATCCGACCCAAACACCCTTCGGCATGAATTCTCTCAGTTGACGCTCACTGCCAAGACTCCATTTCTTGAGGTTTTGCAAGAGGCTCATCAGGTAAACCCGAGCTTCACTGGCACGAATTTCACGGATTCTTGCCAGTAATTCATCGAAATAATCAACTATCCCAGCATTACCTTTGAGTCGCTCATCATCGAGGGTAAAGCCTTTGACCAGATATTCACTGAGCCGGTCGGCAGCCCATTTGCGGAACTGGCTGCCACGCCTGGAACGAACCCGAAAACCTACCGCCAGAATCATGTCCAGATTGTAATGGTCAACTAACCTCGACACTTCTCTGCTGCCTTCATTTTGAACTATTCGATATTTTCGAATAGTTGCCTCCGGGCTAAGCTCTTGGTCATCGTAAATCTCTTTAATATGGTGATTTATAGTGCCAACACCTATACCATAGAGCTCTGCCAGCAGTTTCTGGCTCAGCCAGAGAGTATCTCCTTCCAGCCGAACCTGAATAGGTTCATTCAGACCTTGGCCCTGATATACCAGCAATTCGCCAGCCGGGCGCTTTTGGTCATTTTCGCTCATAACTCAAATCCAACTTTCTTTAGCAGTGCTTTAATCTGGTCATCAAGCGACTTTTCCTTTTCCATCTGAGTGGCTAAGGTAGCTGTCAGCTCTTTCATTTTATCATCAAAAGGAATGCCATTATCATCTTCATCGGGGATACCCACATATCGACCGGGTGTAAGGACAAAGCTGTGTTTTTCGATATTACCATTATCTTTGGCCATTATATTCCTTTTCTAGTAATCGTTTATCTTCGCCAACCCCACACTCAAATCATATCAATTTGTACAATACTAAATAATTATAACCTATAACCCAACCCGTATCAACAATAATCCAACCCCATAATAATAGTTGCTTAATAAAAGAAAAAATTGACAATTTGGGCTTGCTCAATAAATCATAAGTTATTACTCCGGCAATTAAATAGGATGTTTAATAGGATGTTTAACTGGCTTTTGCATACATTACTTTTTCATGTTCAAAAAACTTTTTGACCTTCTTTGGCTTCCGTTGCAAGCTTCGCATGTACGAACTCAAATTTTCATGCAATTGTTCCTGCGAACCTGACGAAGGCTTCTTCTTTAGTCGGGTGAATCGGAAACTCATGTTGCATGTATTTGTAGCCACAGAAAAATTGCCAATATGGATTTTCCAACCAACGAGCGACAACGCTTTCATCAGACTCATCAAAAGCATGCTTGAGATAATGCAAACCCACCATTAAGCGTGTTGCATTGCCAGGCCTACCCATGTCCGCAGCATAACATTTCGACATTTTTTCATCAAGATGATCCCAGTCGATTGCTTCTGCCAGCTGAGCCAGAGGATGATCCAGATTAATGATAGCTTCGAGCGACGATTGAAATAATTGAGGGGTATTATCGGTTTTTAAGGGCTGCATTTTCTTATCCAATATTGCAAGGTTTTGAGCTATTTGAGAAGATTAACTTGCAATATTATAGCAGAAAAAACATAATATTAAAGCTATAAACCATTGTAATACAAAGATTTATAGCTTATTTTTAACTTTTTCAGGCACGACTATTTATCGTTATTTTGCATTTTATCTTCTTATAATGTTTTCTTTTGTAGTTTTATTATATGGTTTGTTTATTGTGTGGGTTTATGTTTTGTAATGCTGATCTATATGATATTTATTACTTGCCATTTATGATAGAGATTATGGTATATTATAAATTACTTTAGTTTCTAAAGGTGAGTATGGCCATATACCCTTTAGTTTCTAAAGTTATTCGACATGGTTAGATTTTTTTGGCATTACCTATTTTACCATTTATGCATTTATATCTTTAGTTTCTAAAGTTAGAAGGCTTTAGTTTATGAAGTTGATTTTTTTTGAAATCCTTTGTTTATTGGCTTGTTGGCTTTGCCTTTATTGGGCGAGAAATCTGGTTTATTCCATTGTTTCCAGTTGGTGGTTAATGCTATCTTATGACTTTGGCGATGAACTCCAGAACCCAGTTCGGCTATCTCAATAAATCCATGCTTACAAAGTTTGTCTAAAGCTTTGCTGGTAGTTGCACTTGAATAGCCGAATTGATTTGTTATGCTTTTATAGCTCATTTCCAACTTACCATTGTTGGTTGCTGAATAACTGACTGATTTTTGCTGCTTATACTTATTGACAGATTTAGTAATTCTTAATCTTGTGTATAGTTCGAGCAATATCTGTTTAGCTGATCCTGTCAATTTAATAAAAGCCTTTGACTTTAGCATTTCTTTACTTATAAATAGGCGATCCTGACTTGCTAAGGTCGTATCAGATATCCAATGCTTAGGGGGTTGTGTTTCGCTCATTTTGATCCTCTTTGTTTAGTTTTATTTTTCTGATAAGGTCTATAAGGGTAAAGGGGGCAAGTGATAGCGGTGCAGCTTTTTATTCCTGCTGCAACATCTTTCCAGCCCATACATTCTCGACAAAAACTGTTGATCGCATCGGTTCGGCTATTGCCTGCCATTGCTGATCTGTATTGTCCTCTGTATTTATTGGGTATTTTGGCAGCCTTTTGAAGGGCTTTTTCTTTGTTTGGCATAATTGTACCTCTTAGTTATAGTTTGACGATTTTAGCGGTTTAAAACGGCATATATTGCCATATTACATACCTCTAGCTTTTAGTTCTTTCTCTGCTTGTTCAATACGTGCCTGCCTTATTGATTCCGGATAGCTTTTAATGTGATTGGTTTCAATATTTGAATTCTGGAAGTATAGGCTGTCTTCTTGTGCTAGATTCTCAAAGAATTGCTCAAGGGCATCTTCAGTGATAAAAATTTTACCACCACAACGGACATGTTCGAGGAAAACCCTTTGCCCTGATCTGCTTTTAATGCCTTTTCGACACCAACGCCAGACAGCAGAACTATGGGGCTTGTTTGGACAACAGTTTGTGGCTTCTGTGATACTCATATAATTTTTCATGATTTATGTTCCTCAATAAGAGTTCAAGTGATTCAAATGTTATTTTCTTATAACATATTACATAGAACGGATAGGAACTTATCCGGTTTGCGCATTAAAAAAACCCGCATGATTTGCATCAAAGCGGATTTTTAAAAAAACGGATATTTTTAAAAATCCGGTTAATTATATTGATTTGTGATTTCTGACAAGTCTATTTGATTTGAAGTGACTATTGCCTTGTGATTTCTCCCAGCTCTGGGGGTGTGTTTGCTGGCGCCATAGTGTTTTCGTGCTGTTCGCAGGTTGCGGCACCAGGTATCAAATGATGATAATTTATATTCTTCAGGGCCATTAATTTTAAGCCATTCATGTGCTTGTCTATCGGTACATTTACCCAGTTCACTTTCAGCAAGTCCATAACTATTATAAGCTATTATTGCGGGGCGTGGCAGTGCATCATTAGTATCTTCCAATTTTTTTTCGTATGCGATTTGGAAGAATAAACATTTTTCCTGTTCAATATCAAATTTTATGTTAGGATTATTTTTACAGAGTAAGTCTAAGTCTATAAAAAATTCGTCAACTAATGATTTTGTTAGATTGTTGAAATCTCTATCTATAATCCATATAGGGCAATCTGTGAAAATTTCATTAAATTCATCTTGGACATATTTGAAAAATAGTTGACTTTTTGAATATTTGTCACGTGCGGATATGAAAAAGAACAATGCATTTATTTTGTTCATCCAATCCATCAATGAACTTGACACTGAGCTTGTTGAGTATGGTCCTAAGTATATTTGTTCCTGATTTGAAAAAGTTCTATTTATTGTCTGGTAGTTGATTCTGTGATTAAGCAAAGCATTTTTTACCGTGTGTTCATATATTAAGTCTAAAGTAGACTGGTATGTTATGTAGCTCATTATGGGGTCTTTGAGTCCATAGAAAACCAGATCATACATTAATGACAAGATATTGAATAGTAGTAGGTAGAAGTGGAGTAAGTCACGAAATATTGTTGATATTTCTGTACTTTCTTTGTCGGTATTAGGTTGGATTTTTGAGCGAACGTAGTTTTTGAAATCTTTTTGGTATGAATATTTATTTGTTTTACAAACTATTTTATAGAAGGTTTCGCTGTCTATTATTGATTTTTGACAATATATGGAAGATGTGCGGAGGATTTTGTTTAAGTTCATTCTGGTGGTGGCAGTCGATAGGAGTTTTTTGAGTTGTCTTTCATAGGTTTTGGTTGGAGTTTTTTCCTTGTATTTCTCCAAATGATGATAGTACATAAAAGAATTGTCACCAGAGAATATGATAGTATTCAGATATTTTATTTGTTTGGGTGAATGGGATGGAAATGCTTGTTTTTCATTATACGTGGGGATTTCGATTAGAGTTTTAGTAAAAGCCATGGGTGTTCCCTTTCTTCTATCCTATTTTCTCGACAATCTTCAAAGCTTTTTCATGGTTCACTTCGGCGTAAATTTGTGTTACATCTGCTTTGCTATGGCCCAGCATGATCTGGGCAACTTCAAGGCCATATTCTTTGCGGATAAAAGTTGCTGCGTTATGTCTTAATCTGTTTGGCGACCAGCTGGGTATATTGGCCTTTACACAAGCCCTGCTGATAGATCTTCGATATGCACTTATGCTATAATAATCATTGACTTTGCGTTCGGTTTTGCGTGGATTTTGTTTTTGTTTTGCTCGTCTGTGTGTCTGGGCTTGCTGGGCTTTTTCTTGGGTAGCGTCCTTGGGGCTAAATAGTGGCATGTGGACAGGGCGGGGCATAAATTCATTAATGACCTGCTGAGCCTTTGGCCCAAAGTAAATAGTCCTTTTGATTCCCCGATAAGCTGTCTTATGATCTTCTGGTGTGTAAAGCCAAACCTTACTACCCATTTCTATATCAATTGGTTTGAGCTGTAATAGTTCGCTTGGCCTGCAAGCTGTTAATAGCTGACATTGTATTAATGCCCATATCTGACGGCTCACATAAGGCCTTACCGCTTCTATATGGGCTTTTGGTACTGGCTTGACGGGTTTTGATTCTGTGACCTGGCTATTCCTGCCAGCTTTTATACCTGATACTGCTTGCAAGCCATGCAGGACATCGGGTTTTACAAGTTCATTTTCAACACCCCATTTATATACTAGCTTTATTTTGCCAATAGCCTGATTGATTGTGAGTCTGGCCCATTTCTTTTCAATCATCTTTTGGCGAACCGCTTTAAGCTTCAAAGGGCTAAATTCATTAACTGGCAAATGGGGGTAAAGTGATTTGAGAACTGCTAATACACTTTTGAGTTTTTCATATTCTGGGGTTCTTTGGCCATTGGGTTTGCGGTAATAGCCGTCGGCGTGCTTTAAGAAGCGGGCGATAAGTTCAATATTGACAATTCCCTGCTGATCTTCTTTGGTGGGTAGGTATTTGTTAGAAGCCAGCCATTCAGCTATAAGTGCTTCATACCGAATCTTGCTTTCGGGACTGCCATGCTTGCCCAGATAAAATTTTTGTCCGTTTAGCTCGACAAATGCAACGTCTTGACCTTTACTTTTTTTCTGTTTGCGATAACTTGGAATCTTCATTTTCATAGCCTAAAAACCATCCTTTCGTATACAGTATACGTTTTTGTATGGGTTATAGGTATTGCTTTTTGCAATTCAGAATCTCCATAAGTCCCTGTTTAGCAGTTGTTTACAGATACAGCCAACGGCGGGAGTCGAACCCGCGACCCCAGCTTTACGAAAGCTGTGCTCTACCAACTGAGCTACGTTGGCCCGGCAGGCTCAAAGCCTGTGGAAGTGATACTTTAATACAGCTAACTGGCTGTGTCAATAGTTATCCGCGCTCTGCAATAAATTTTGATCATCAGGCCTCAATTATATATTTTTATCACCGGTACTTGCAAGCTTCATGGTATTTGTGGTACACTTTGGCGAAATCCTGTTTTTTTCGTTTACTGAGGATTCTAGCCTGGAGCTGATTTATGAGACTTGTCGAATGTGTGCCAAATTTTTCCGAAGGTCGCGAACCCGAAATAATCAATAAAATATCTGCTACCATTGAAGCGGTCGATGGCGTTAAATTATTACATGTCGATAGTGGCTATGATGTCAATCGCACCGTTATGACTTTCATTGGTTCGCCAGAACAAGTCGGCATCGCCGCTTTTAATGCCATTGCAAAAGCTTATGAACTGGTCGATATGGCCAAACAGAGTGGCACTCATCCCCGTATGGGTTCTACTGATGTATGTCCTTTTATCCCTGTCTCAAATGTTACTATTGAAGAATGTCTCGATTTGGCCAGAAATGTCGCCAGACGCGTTGGCGATGAATTAGGTATACCAGTTTATCTTTATGAAAAGTCAGCAACCCAGCCCGAACGCCAAAACTTAGCTGATATTCGGCGCGGTCAATATGAAGGATTACCTGAAAAGCTCAAACTTAAAGAATGGAAGCCCGATTTTGGTCCGACGGAATTTAATCCTAAAGCTGGTGCCACCGTGATGGGTGTCCGTGAATTTCTTATAGCTTACAATATCAATCTCAATACCCGTGATATACGGCTTGCCAGTCAGATAGCTGGTATGTTGCGTGCCACAGGTTATAAGGATATTAATAAACAAAAAATCCCCGGCAAATTCCAATGCTGTAAAGCAATCGGCTGGGTGGTAGATGAATTCGATCGGGCTCAGATTTCCATGAATTTAACTGATTATAAAGTCACGCCAATACATGTGGTCATGGAAGAAGCCCGCAACCTGGCCGCTGATTTGGGCCTGGTCGTAACCGGCAGTGAAATTATTGGAATGATCCCTTATGATGCATTGCTTGCTACAGGGAAGTATTATCTCCAAAAACAGGGACAATCGACCTTCATAGCCATTCGTGATATTTTAGAAACAGCAATCCAGTCTCTGGGCCTGCGGGATTGCACCAGTTTCATAATCAAAGATAAAGTGCTGGGTCTGCCCGATGATTTCTGTTAGGTGATAATGGTCTGCCTGTCAGTGCCTTTTAGCTTACACAAATAAATCTTTAATTGGAATTCGACTTTGTTCATCAAGCTTTAGTTCAGGATGCTCGGCTATGAATTGCTGATTAATCTGGTGCAGAGCGATATTGACCGCATCGACATTTAAGGTGTTATCCTGATCAAAAACATAAGTACCAATATTAATCTCAGTGAAATTAAATTCACAAAATGAAACCGACATTTCTGGCGGGTCGCTCAGGTCGTCGAGGAACGCAATCGGCAGCCCATGGCTACGACAGATCACCGGACGATATTTATAGATTACACATAAGCTATCAGCCAGGCACCCACAGGTCGCGTTATCATCAAATTCAGGTAATTTAACCCCATCGGCCTCAAGCATTTCCTTAATAGCATAAAATTCCACCGGGAAAACCGAAAGATTAACACAGCAACTACAGCATTTTTCCTTGCAGATTATATGCTGTTTGTGCGATTGGACCAGCTCATCAGCTATCTGGTCAATCTGCATTGTCAAGCGGTGATATTGCTCAATAGCGATGGGGCTTTTATTTTCATTAGTCATTCATTTACCCATTATTTAATAAATCTCATATCGCTGGCATTAGGTATGATCGCAAATGGTTCTTTGCTGAAGCGGTAGCCACTGGGCCAGTAGACATAGAATGCTTTGCCGATGAGATAATCGCGGGGCACGGTTCCTATGCGATAGTTTTTGCCTTCAATGTGAGCGTCTGCGACCGCACTCCAGCAACGGGCATCGCTTGACTGAGGACTGTTGTCTCCCATAACGAAGAATTCATCATCATGCAATTGAATTGGATTGCCTTCAGTGCCATGGCCAGGGTGGCCATTTCTGCTAATGTTGGCATTGGTATAATAAATATCACGGAAAAGCTGGATTCTAGTTAGAGTAAAAGGCTTGCCGCTACCGCCAAGTTTCAGTCCTGGGGTTTTGGGATTGCCCTGATAGCCCCATTGGGTCGGGTCATTGGCGCCTATATGCTCAAAACGATACTCGCCAATTCTGAAATCAAATTTATGATCTACGCAAGCAAAGGATACAATTGTTGGATTGTTGACTGTAAGTTCGGTAAATGTCCCTTCTTTTGCTGTCTGGCCATTAGCTAAATTCGTAAGTTCGATTTTGCCATTCGGCCCTGCGATATAGCATTTACCAGTCGGGTCAATCACCGCTTCATAATCAATCCCATATTTGGTAATGGTTATTTTTAGTTGGCTGTCAAGGTCTGTCGGGGTGAAAATACACTGAAGTTTCAGGTCGCTGCAAATGCTGTTAATGGTAACACCAGTTCCGTTGTAAGCGTTGAAACTGTTGCAGATATAGTTCATTCGATTGTAATTAAATGTCAGCGATTGGGTTTCATTTGCGCCTAAAAAGTGAAAAATTCGTGCATTTTGGTCGATTTCCCATGCGTTTTCTGCCCGTTGCTGCCTGAAAGGTTGGTTCCATTTGCCTTCAATACCCTGCCGATCTGGCAGTTGATAGTCATTGTTGAACGCTTCTATCCACAAAGTATCCTGGATGGTGTCGGGTTTACGCTGGATCTGATCGTCGATATAGACATCGCCATCACGGATTTCCACTTTTTGGTTTGGCAGTCCGATAAGCCTTTTGATATAGTTTTCTCTGGGATCGGTAGGATTTTTAAAGACCACAACATCCCAAATAGCGGGTTTTTGAGTCTGATATGCTGATTTTAACACTAAAATCCTATCACCCTTACTTACATGTCTGGGTGAATTGCCGATTTTTGCGCCACACATAGGACAGCAGATTTCATTATCATTTCTAACTAAAGGGGATGGCGATATAGGTTGTTTTGGTATTGTGTTTTCGCCCATTTTGTAATATCTCGGAATGAAACCAAAATTGTATTCATAGCCACAATCCTGACAGGTCAGATTAAAATGAGCGCCCCGGAGGGTGTCGGCCATGCTACCAGTGGGGATAACGAAAGCTTCAACCACAAAAGCCCGGAAAACAAAAGCTAATACAAAGGCAATAATGAGTGATTCCATGGTCTCTTTGAATTGTTGGGCTACAGTTTTTTGCGGTTTTTTTTTCATTTTAGTTGTCATGAAGATTCCTTGGCGGTATTGCTTTTATATATAAATGCTTATTATAAAGCACTTTAGGTGTAAATAGCTATATTTTATCGTTAATTATTATACCAATAGATATAAATTAAGATAATTAATTAATCTACAGTGTGGTAGCTATATTGTCATATCGTCTTTTTTCTCGCAATAAGTTAACGCTGATTTTAGTTGGCGTCAAGGGTTCACCGGGTTTTTCTTGCTGGTATTCCAAAAGAAAAAGTAATTATATATTCTGTTTTCTCTCATTAGTATTGAATTTGTTTTTATGGGCAGAGAAATAATATTAGGAAATTATTAAGAATCACCGTTAAATGGATAAAAAGTTAAATTTCTTAGGGTAGTTTGGGATTTTTTTGTTGACATCAATGGTAATCTGGAGACTATAGAGTAAAGAAGTAGAAAGTAACGATTATATAAGTTTTATATAGATCGTTGTAATTTGGCAGCGAATATATGTTTGATCGCTGTAATGATTAGATTTTGGAATTGAAAGGATGTTGTTCCATGGCAGATAATGCTAAAAAAAATGAAGGTAAAGCCGACGCCCCCGCAGAAGGCCAACAGGTTCGTATAACTTTAGATGACAAGGATGTTGAAGCTTCGTATTCAAATTTTTGCCGTGTAACTGGCACTCCTGAAGAAGTCGTGGTGGATTTTGCTCTTAATCCCAATCCATTTGCTCGTACCGATCAGGAAATCAAGATCGACAGACGTCTTGTTATCAATTACTACACCGCAAAACGTCTTTATGCCGCTTTGCAACAGACAATCATGCGTCATGAACAGAACTTTGGAGTAATTGAGCTTAATGTTCAACGTCGCCTTAGTCCTGAAGCCGCAGAAAAGAAGTAAAAAATAATTTAGGGTCTGGGATAAAATGATCTCAGGCTCTGAATTTTCATATTCCCATTAGTGGGTAAAATGCCAGGACTTACGATGTCTGTTTTTCTATGTTTTGGTTGAATTATGGGACGTCGTAGTGGTTTGGAACTAACTAAATGGGAATTAGTTTGGTAGTGGGTATTGCTCTGTAGTTTTCGAAAGTTGTATTTGTCTTATTTTATTTTAAATATTCAATGGATATTTATAAAATAAACAGGCATTTTGACTATGGAAGTCTCAGGTTAATTCTTGTCGGTTATGGTTAAAAAAAACATAATGAACAGGAATTTATGGAAAACAGGGCAAATGGCCGATATCAGTACTGATAACGTTATTAATGTGTTTCGATGTGAAGATGATTTATGGTTGAAACATGGTATTTTGATACATAAATAGAGGTTGCGATGACAGATTCAGGTCAGGAAAGTCCTGCTTGTTATCGACTTAAGTGATTGTAATAAATAGACTTAGGTGTAGATAGTTTTTTTTATCTACTGAGTATCTGATACATGATGTCAATTGTGGGTTATTTTAAGAGTGAAAATCTGTGAAAATGAAAATAAAAGCAGTTTTTTTACGAAACCATCGGAATTTATTAATGAACTTGAAAGAAATAGCAGAAAAACAAGATAGAAAACATTTTCTTTATGGGCATATCATGCCTATAGAGAATTAGGATATTTGTATTTTTGCAAATATGTCAGCAGGCTGTGTGGCCTGTCTGGATTACAAGATAACTAATTTTAATGATAGTTTAGAGTTAAACGAGAACAAAGACAGGTTGTTAACAAACCCGTAAAGTCGTCGCGAAAGGAATTTTAATTATGGCAAAAGGGCTAAGAAAAACGATCAAACGATCAAGAAAACGCAGATTCCAGAATGATCTGGTTCTTCAGGACAGGCGTCTAGGGGTCGAAGAACTGGAAGAAAGAATCGCACCGGCAGCAGCTAGTGGTGTAGAGTATCTAGGCGGTGCCACAGATGGCACTGGCAATGGTGATACTACCCCGGTTATCATCCTTGGTGATGATGACGGTATTACATTCACTGACGAAAGTGGTGATGAATGGACTATAGCAATGAATGGTGGCGGTACTGGTACTATTACTGTCTCATTGACTGAAGAGTCCGCCGACCAGTTCTCTCTGACTGGAATTGAAGTTGGTAGCACAGTTTTATCAGCTGATGCGGTGCTGGCATTTGTAAATGAAACAGGTACAACCGCACTAAGTATTACAACAGGTACGGGTAATATTGTTACAGATGCAAATGACAATACGACTAATGAATTTAGTATGTTTGCAGTTGAAGCAACAAATGCTATCTTTGATACTTCTGTAAATGATAGTGCTGTTGATGCTGCCGAAATTAATGCGATTGTCGTAGCTGAAGCAGATAACACTTCTTCACTTCTATTAGATTTTGGTGCAAGAACATTCACATTGGATACCACAACAGTTGGAACCATGAATGTCGGTACCGTTGATGATGTAGCATTTGAAGGTATTGCAACCAGCTTTGATGCTGAAAGTATTGGCGATATAACAGTAACAGATCAGTTGGCAGGTTCAATTGATTCTGATGGTGTTATTGGCAATGTTACTTTGACAGCTGGTAGTGCAGCTGGTGGTACAATCGATGCAACCGCAGCTAATATTGGTACAATCACAGCAACTGCTGGAAACATTGCCGGTGACATTACTACTACAACAAGTGGTAATATTGGCGCAATTACAGCAAATGGTACAGATGCAGATCTATCTGCTAATGTAACCTCAGCTGGTACATTAGGTGCTGTTGAAGTTGCCCGCACTATCTCTGGTGACCTACAGGCAACAGAAATAACCAATGACATAACCGCCACAGCTGGCGATATTAGTGGTGCAATTACCACAACCACTGGTGCTATCAGCGGTGATATCTCAGCAGTAGCTGGTGATATCACAGGTACAATCACAGCAGATAATGCAATGAGCGGTGCTGTAACAGCTGAAGCAATCGGTGCTATTACAGTTACTGATGGTAGCTTGAGCAGTACAATTACTTCAACCGTTGGTAATGTTGGCGCAATTACAGTTGACGCTGATGGAACTGGTGATTTCTCCGGTACCATCACCTCAGCAGGTAATGTTGGCAATATCCAGGTTGGTAATGACATCTCTGGTGATGTAACAGCAACAGGCACAGTTGGAACAGTCGAAACAGTTGACGGTGCTATTACAGATGCAAGTGCAATTAGTGGCACAAGCGTAGGTAATGTAACAGTTGATACTGATAGCGATGGTTCAAGCGAAGCATTAGCTGGTACAATCACTGCAACAACCGGCAATGTTGGCAACATCGTTGTTGGTGAAGGTGACTTCTCTGGTACCATCAGTTCAGCTGGTACAGTTGGAACTGTAACTGCTGGCAATGATATAACTGGTGACATCACAGCTGTTGGTGCATTAGGGAATATCGAAGCAGTTGATGGCTCAATCACAGCTGACAGTGTAATCAGCGCAGCAAGCGTTGGAACAGTTACAGTCGATAGTGATGATGATGGTACAGATGAATCATTCGCAGGTTCAATCACAGCTACAACTGGTGCCGTTGGCAATGTAGTTGTTGGCGAAGGTGACCTGACTGGTTCAATTACCGCAACAACAACAATCGGTACCGTTAATGTTGGTAACGACATTACTGGTGCTTTAACCGCAACAACAGCAATTGGCACAGTTACTGTTGCTAATGACATTACTGATGGTGCAACAATCACCGCGACAACAGCAATCGGTGATATTGATGTAACTGGCGATATCGCTGGTGACATCGCTGCAACTACAACAGTTGGCACAGTTACCGTTGGTGGTAATGTTGACGCAACTGGTTCAGTAGCTGCAACAACCACAATGGGTGCTGTTACTGTAACGGGTAATGTTGCTGGTACAGTTAGTTCCGGAACCACAATGGCCGCTGTTGATGTAAATGGTACAGTTGCTGGTACAATCTCAGCTGGAACAACTTTAGCATCTGCTGATATCGAAGGTATTGTTTCTGGTACAGTTTCAACCGGTACCGATTCACTGGGTGAAGTCAATATGGCCGCTGGTTTAACCGGCACTTTGGCAATTGGTCGCGATAGTCTCGGTGACATCATTATTGGTGTAACTGGTGGCGACCAGGAAGATGCCAATGCTATCACAGTTGGTCGTCATCTGATGGATGATGTTACCGTTTATGGTGATATCACATCATTGACCGTTGCGGGCAATGTTGACACTACCGATGAAGCAGTTACTATTAGTGCTGCTGATGATGGTAATTTGACAATGACCGCTGGCGGAATCGTGACAGCTGGCGCTAATGCTTTGGTTATTGAGGCTGACGGCAATCTTGGCCTGACAGTCAATGGCCAGAGTGCTGGCACTATCGACTCAGCTGCTGGTACAATCACATTGACAGCTGATGCTGATGGTGATGCCGCTGCTGCTGCTACTGGTGACTTAGCTGTTACCACAACTGGTGCAATTACTCAAACCAATGATATCGATATGACTGGTTATGATGTAGTTTTGACACCTGGTGCTGCTGCTGCCGTTAATGATATTACCGCCGCTAATGATCTGACAATCGCAGATGTTACTGGCAACTTGACAGTTAATGATTTAACTGCAACAGCTGGTACATTGACTATTGGTACAGTTACAGGTAACTTAACTGGTAATGACCTGGAAGCAACTGATGGCAATGTAGCTGATATTACAGCAACTGGCGCAATTGTTCTTAATGGTTTGACCGCAGCTGACGCAGGCTCTGATGGTACAACAAGTATTGGCGCTATCACAGCAGGCGGTACATTGACAGTTACCACTATGACTTCCGATACCAATATCGGTAATGTAACAGCTACCGGTAATATTGGTGCTGGTACATGGACCGCTACCAATGGTTCAGTTGGGACTATTACAACTGATGCAAGCATTGGTGTTGTAAATGCAACCGCAGCTACAACAATGGGTAAAGTGACCGCCGATGTCGGCATAGCCTTTACCGCAACATTTGATGCAGAAGCCCAGACCGCCGATGCTAATGGCGTTGTATTTGATCTGGAATCAGGTGGCAACAGCTGGCAGGTATTGACAGATGCTTCTGCTGATGCAACATTTGATATTGGCTTCACTTCAGGTGCTGATGCAAAAGTTGATATTGATGTAACTAATAATACAACAACCGCACTGGATCTGAGCGTTAAGACCTCAACCGCCGCGGAATTTGATCTGAACTCACTGACGATAAATGCCAGCACCGTAACCGGTGGAAATGTCTTTGATGTTATTACAGTAGATGGTGACATTCTTGATGCTGTAGATTTTGGCAGTGGTTCAGCTGTAAATGCTCTGCTGGTTCAAGGTGATATTGATGATGTGATCACAGTTGATTCAATCAATGTGGTTTCAGCAGCAACCTTTGCAACTGGTGCAGCAACTGCTACTTTGGCTGACACTTATACAACTCACAGTGGTGGCTTAACTGATCCAACTACCGCAGTTGTTACTGGCGACTTTGTCGTTCCAGTATCAGCAAACGGTGGTGATGATGTTATGGTCTTTACCGCTGGTGCCGATGGCTTCTTTGATGGTGTCGCAAATATTAATGCTGTAACTCTTTCAGATTCACCTGCAACTTATAGCGAAGCAACAGTGACTTATACTGCTGGCAGCTTAGCTGGCGTAGCTGGTGCTGGTGGCGTAGGCTTTACTGGTGACATCACATCTGCAACTGACTTTAGTACAGTAGCTGGTGATATTACTCTAACTGGCGATATCAGTGCTCCAATTACCTTCGGTGATGATGCTGGTGCTGTAGCTATTACTGGTGATGTAAGCTCAACTATTACTATTACCGCGGCAACATCAGTAAATATCGCTGGTGATGTTTCTGGTGTAGTTACTGTTGGTGATGTGACAGGTAATGTATCAGTTGCCAATGGCAGCGATCTTACAGCTGACTTGACTGTTGGCGATGTAGGCGGGACAGTTACTGTTGGTGAAGTTGGTGCTGGTTTAACTGTAACTATGGGTGATGTAGGCGGAACTGTTACTGTTGGCAGTGTCGCGACAACATCAACGGTTGCCACAGGTGAACTTGGCGCAGCTTTGACTGTTACAGATGACATGACAGGTACATTGACCGTCGCTGATGGTAATGGTCAGGATATTACAATTGCTGGTGACTTTGGTTCAACTATCACAGTTGCTGAAGGTAATATTGGTACCTTGACTCTTAATGATGCTGAGCTTGATGGTGTAATCGGTTCTGCAACTTCAACTATTACTGTTGATGGCAGCTTGACTACTATCGACTTAACTGTTGCTACAAATGCAGATCTTGCTAATGCTATCCTTTATGCAAATATCACAACTGGTGTTGGCGGAACAACTATTGTTAATACCGCTGGTCCAGAAGCAATCGCTTATGTTGGTACATTTGCTCTTGGTACTGAAGACGGCTCTACTGGTTTGACCATCGACAATAATGATGATGGCGATGTAGCAGATGCTGGCGAAGCAGCCTTTACAGTTGGCGGCGATACCGAAGCTGCTGTCTTTGGTGCTGCAACCTGGGATGCAACTGATGGCCAGGCATGGGCATTTACCGATATCGCAGTTCTAACTGATGGTACCGATGGTGCTGTAGCAGTTGGTGGCGATATTTCTGGTAATGTTTATGTTGGTAATACAACCAATATGACATTGACCGTTGATGGCGACCTGACTGGTTCAGTAATCGTTGATGATGATGCTGATGTAACTGGTTTGGCTTTGGTAGCCGACGGTAATGTAGTTGACAGTTTTGGCAATAATATTCCAGTGGCTAATACCACAGGTGCATTTGCTGTTACTGCTGATTCAATTGGTGGCTTGACTGTTGAAGGTGCTGCTGTCGCTGCTGTAACAGCAAACGATGGTAATGTTGGCGACATAACAGTCGGTTCAACTCTTACTGGTTCAGTTACTGTTGCTGATGGCAACCTTGGCTTGATAACAGCAAATGGCAACATCACAGCTGGTATCACAATGGAAGCTACAAATACCTTTGCTGGTATCGTCAATACTAATGGTGGCTATAATGCCGCATATAACTATGAAGGCACCGCTGGCAAGATTCTCTTGACTGGTGCATTCAATGATACCAATGGTGTATTCACAGGTGATGACACTATCGCAACCATGTACAGCACTGGCGAAGCATTCGCTTTCGAAGGTACTGACTATGATGGTCCTGTCGATATGAGCGTTACTGGTGCTACTACCCTGGCAACTTACAATGCTGGTACTGATACCGTAACCATAACTGGTTTGGTAGATGCAACCACAACTGTAACTGTTACCGAAGATGATGCTAATACACTTGATGATGTCACAGTGGCTGGCGATCTTCCAGTTGGCAGTACAGTAACTGTTGTTGATGGTCAGGATATCTTCGATGTAACTATTGAAGGTGATTTGGCTGGTACTTTAGACCTTACCGCCAATGATATCGACAGTGTAACTGTTGAAGGTGACTGGACTGGTACTGTTAATGTCAGCAAGGCCGTCATGTATGCCAATACTCCAGATATTGATGATGTTGAAGTTTGGGGTACAGTTAACACTGCTACTCTGACAGGTGCTACATTCACTGATACCTGGGACTATAATGGCAATTCTATTGCTCCTACCGGTGCTATCACAGCTAATGGCGGTGATGTTCAGCTTATCGGTGGTACTCAGTATGTCGCTTTGAAGGGTTCTAGAAATGCTGTTGGTACATTCAATACTCTATTCGGTCAGATTACTGACCTGGAGATTGCTGGCCGTGGCAACCTGGAACTTTACAGCTTCGATGCCGCTGCTCAGCCTGAACTGAAAGACGTTCAGAAAGCTGCTAAACTAGCCATGAAGGGTGAAACTAATGACTTCTTCACTGGTGAAGGCACAGCTAATGTCCCAGACATCAGCTTTGCAATGGATAGCAATGTTAAAGTTAAGAGCATGTTTGTTGATGGCGATATGGGCGACCTGACCGTAACCAAGAGCATCAATAAGATGTGGGTATCTGGTGACGCCGGTGAAATCATTGCCGCTAAGTCTATCAAGAATGCTCAATTCGGTGGCGATGTAGATAAACTTGCTTCTACCAAGCTCACTAAAGTTAGCATCGAAGGTGACATTAATGAAATCTTTGCTAATAAAGTCAATAGGTTGACCGTTATTGGTGATGCTGACAATATGTTTGTCACAGGCATGAAGTCCAAGATCGCTAACAGTTTCATTAATGATAATGATGGTGCATGGACTACCAACTTTGACTATGATAATATTGGTAACTCACGTTATAATGGCGTAAGAGTCTCTAATAGCGTTCTTCCTGATGTTATCTAATTTTTAGTCATGAATTAAATTTCCAGCCCGGTTCATATGAGCCGGGCTTTTTTGTTTTAAATTTGGCAGGTTCCGATAACTTTCGGTAGGTGTTGGATTTAACAGCAAAAAAATTGAAGTAAACAATGGTTTTATGCCGATTTTAGAATAATAAGTTAAGGCCCGATAATTGTTGATTTTTATCGCATTTGAGGTAATAATATAGCAAAGTAACCTGATAATCGAACTTCAGGCTTGATTTTGCCCTTAAATTGTTCAATATAATGTATTTTCGTGTAAATATTGCGGAAGTGGAGAACTCATGACAACCAATGTCCAGCAAAACTCATTCCAGGATCATTTGGCAGCTATGGAAGCCAGGATCATCGCTTTGTGCGAACAGGATATGTCCGTAGCAGACTTTTATCGCCGAATGCTAGAACTTACAGTTAATGGCTTAGGTGAAGGCGGCGCTATATGGCAGGGTAGCCTTGATGGCCAATTTAACTGCGTCGCTCATATTAACCTGAATTTAGCTGGGATCGAACCTGGCGGAGCTCAATTTGAGCTTTTGTCTGCTGCTCTTAGTCATTCGGTTGAAACGGTTTCACCATTGGTGTTGCCTGAAAATAACAGTACCAATTTACTAAATAGCGGCCTTGGCCCCCATATGGTCAATAAAGCCAACAATAGTTTAATATTCGTGCCCATCATTATCCGCAAAGGGCAGGTGGTGGCAGTACTGGTTTTGATCGCACCAGAGGGTGTCGATGCCAGGGCTCTGAAAGGTTATACGAATTTTATCGCGGGCCTGTGTGATCGTGCCGGTTTTTTTCTGCTCAAACAGGAAATTCGTAATCAGGAAAAGACAATTGGCTATTCTGACCGACTCAGGCAATACAGTGCGGCATTGCACAGCAGTCTTGAACCCAAGCGGGTTTGTTATGCTCTGGCGAACTATGCCCAGGAAATGCTGGGAGTCTACCGCTGTATGGCCGGGACATTTAATATCAAAGGTAAATTCCGCATGCAATCGGTTTCCGGTCTGGAATCGGTAGCGATAAAGAGTAATTTTATTAAAACTATTTCTGAAATCGCCAAGCATGTTTGTAAAAATGGCAAAGCGTTGATCGTTGACAATCCTAATGCGGCGATGACCGATATTTCCGATGGCGATGAGTTATTGACTGCCGCCCGTTGTTATATGCTTGAAGCCAAGGCGGCAATTATGGGTATTTTCCCAATTTCAGCTGATGATAAAGTTGTTGGGGTGTTGGTGGTGGAAAGGGCCCAAGAGATTCCTTTTGATCAGGGGCAACTTAAAAACATTGAGATCCTGACTCAGGAAGCCGCATCAGCTCTTAATAATTCATTGAAATATCGAGATATGCCTTTGTCGCTGGCTTCCAGAGCTTTGGCGGTTATCCGCAATAAAATTTATGCTATGGGAGCTTTGCGTAAAGCTATCTGGGCATGCTTTTTATTTATTGTATTTGGATTGCCAGCGATTATACAATTGCCGGTAAAAAATATTGGAGCCGCCGAGCTGATTGCTATTGACGGCAGAGAAGTTTATGTCGCTACCGATGGTCAGATAGATACTGTCAACGTCAAAGAAGGTGACCTTGTTAACAAAGACATGGTTCTTGCTTCGCTGGATCTTAGTGAAATAGAATCGTTGATTGACATGGCCGTTTCTAAAATAAATCAAAAGCAGCAGGCTTACGACCAGGCAAAAGCTAAGGGTGATGCTATATCAGAAGAATTATTGATTCTGGAAATAGCAGAATTGACCGCTCAGGCAAATGAGTATAAACGTAAGAAAAATGAAGAACTGCAAATTAAATCACCTGTGGATGGTAGAATTTTTACTCAGCAGAATCATATCAATAAATTAACTGGAATGCCTGTCCAGCGGGGCCAATCGATTCTGGATGTTGTGCCGGAAGATTCGCCCTGGGAATTTATCGTAAATGTTCCGGAAGATCAGGCTGGTGATATTCTTAAAGCGGATTATCAGAACAAGGGAAAATCCGCCGAGCATAAACAGGAATTTAAAGCCCATATCTTGATGCTGGCCTGTCCTGATCAAATTTTTGAGGCTAAAGTATTGAGCATTTCGCCGCGTGCCCATATCGAAACCGCTGGCAATCAAAAATATCGTAATGTTATTTCTATTCGGGTCCAAGCTCCAAAAGAATTAACCGAAACTATAGATTTACGGCAGGGCATGAAAGCTTCTGTCGCTATTGAATGCGGCAAGAACAGTTTGTATTATGTGGTAACTCGACAATTCAAAGATTTTTGGCGTGTCAGTACATTTTAGTCTTTGCTGTATAAAAATGTTCTATCAACAGGCAGCAGGGATGTTTGTCTGGTATACCTGGATTTCTAAAAAGGATTTATAAATGAAAAAATATTCTATAATGCTTCTCGTGGCTGTGGTATTTGGCTTTATTGCTTTTAACAGCTCAGTTTCTTCAATTGCCCAATCTACAAGGTCGGTGGATACTTACCCGCAATTTATCCAACCTCAAAAAACTATTGTGCTACGTTCGCTGGTTTCCGGCCAGGTTAAGGCTATCAATTTTGAACCACAGGATTATGTTCAGAAAGGTCAGCCGATTATCGAACTTGATGATGAGTTGCTGCGAATCCGCAAAAAAACCATTATGGCTTCGCTTGAACTCAGTACCTTTATTAAAAAAGCTGAGATTCGTTTAGCCTATTCAAAAGATAATCTTGAAATTGTCAAAAAACTGTATGGAAGCAAGGTTGGCTCCTCACGGGTGGGTTCAGCTAAAGAACTTAAAGAAGCAACACAAGCTTATGAGTTGGCGATTGAAGATATCACAGAGGCAAAACTGGAAGTTAGAAAACTTGAACTGGCTCTGGAAGAGCTGGAAAAGAATTTAAGCTTTTACAGTATAAATGCTCCAGTTAGTGGCGTTATTGTCCCATTTAATATGGTCAAACAGCTCGAACAGGAAAATGTCAAGAATACTGAAGTCGGCGAAGTTGTTTTAGAACGCCAGGCTTTGGTAGCTTTGATGAAAGTTGATAAGCTCAGAGTCAGAAGCACCGCCCGGTCAGAAGATTATGGCGATATCAAAATCGGCCAAAAAGCCAGGGTGTTTATTTATCAGAAAAATGGCGGCCCAAAAGAGATAATCGGTGAAGTAGTTTTTGTTAGTCCTGGTGTGGGGGCCTCACTTAAAGTCTATAGCTATGAAGTAGAATTCGATAATCCAAAAGTTAAAACCGAAAAAGAATCGGATTACCCTTTTGTTTATCGTCCAAATACCCGCGCCAGAGTTGAACTGATTACAGAATAAATTAAAGATGAATAATTCACCAAATAATAACGATCCTCATGATACGATTTTGCCAAAGCTAAGGCCTGAGCTGGTTTCTACCCCGCAGATATATGATGATGAGCCTTTCTGGGTTTATAAAGATCCACTTTCGCTGCGCTATTATCGTTTCAATCGCGAGGAACATTTCATCATTGAGCAGCTCCGCCAGGGTATAACCTTGGATCAGCTTAAAGATGCCCATTTTAACCATTTCAAAGGTGAATTGTTGACAAATGCCCAGGTCGGTGAATTTATTCGTTCATTGCTGGCCCGTAACCTGGTGGAAATGACCCAGCCTGACCGCGATGAAATTCTTTATAAGAGCGGCTCGAAACGAGATAAAATTAAAATTATTGGTCAAATGAGTAATTTCCTTTTTATTAAGATTCCTATTTGGGACCCCGATAAATTTTTTGATCGTTATATTAAAAAAATCCAATTCATCTGGACCAGCTGGTTTTTTATTTTCTTTCTGGTATTATCAGGTTTGTCATGTTTGATGATTATTGATCGCTGGGCAGACTTCACATTTATGTTTAAATCAATGTTTTTGAGCTTGTGGAATATTCCGGTCTTAATCGTTTTGTTTTGGCTGGCGAAGGTCTGGCATGAATTCGGCCATGGTTTCACCTGTAAAAATTTTGGCGGTGAAGTACACGAAATAGGTTTCCTGGTCTTGATTTTTGCTCCTTTTATGTATTGCAATATCAGTGACTCATGGACATTTCGTAAAAAATCGCATCGGTTGCTGACTACCTCTGCAGGGATATTGTCCGAACTGCTTTTAGCTGGTATTGCGACAGTTCTGTGGTACTTTACCGAAGCTCCGGGCTTCCTGCATAGCATTTCCCATAAGATGATTTTCATTTGTTCGGTGTCGACGGTTTTGTTTAATGCCAACCCGCTATTAAAATTTGATGGCTATTATATGCTTTCGGATTTGATCGAAGTACCAAATTTGCGCAAACGTGCCGCTGATTTTCTGGGAAGTTATACTAAAAGATTTGTTCTGGGTGCCAAAAAAGTAGCATTGCCTGATGAGCATAAGTATCGCCTCGTATTTCCGATTTATGCAATTTCAGTTATGCTTTATCGTTGGTTTATTGTTTTTGCAATTTCTGGCGGAGTTTTTATATTTTTCAAATCCAAAGGCCTCAGCTTTCTTGGCGGTGCGGTTTTTGTTTTTGCAGTTTCGACAATGTTATTATTGCCTTTGTACAAGGGAGGAAAAATGCTGGTTAAACAACGCCATACTATGGGTGTATCGACTTCACGTATGATTTTGCTATTATCGATTGTGATGGCTTTTGTGGGTGTTGCATTGTTTTGGCCTATGGCTCAATCAGTGACAACAAATTTCATTCTTGAACCGATGCAAATATCACAAATTAATTCTGAAGTGGGTGGCATCCTGCGATGGGAGCCTTGCGTGCAGCAAGGTAATATTGTTCAAAAAGATCAGGTTCTGGCCAGTTTGTATTGTCCTGAATTGGAATTGCGGGCTAAGAGCTTTGAGTTGAAAGTTGAACAGGCAATGCGGAAGATAAATGCCTTTGAATATGCTGGCGAAACAGCTGCAGCTCAATATGCTCGTGAATCGTTTAATTCTTACAAAAGTGAACTTGTACGCATAAATGAAAAGTTGGCAGCTGCCCAGATAAAAGCGCCTTTTGATGGCCAGATATTGTCATTGCGAAAAGATATTGAAAAGTTTCGAGATAAACCCATCCAACGCGGTACATCGCTATTGTTATTTGCTGATATAAGAAAAATGGAAGTAAAGGTCTGGGTGCCGGAAAAAATGCTTTCGCGTATTCCTGAAGCAGGCCAAAACGCAAAAGCCCAGATGATGCTTTATGCTTTTGGAGATCCTTTTGGCGGAACAATCAAATTTGTTTCACGTAATAGTGAAGTGGATATGGGAGCTTTTGGCGAGAAAGTCGCTCTTAGCAATAAACTGGGTGGCGAAGTATTAACTGAATATGACGCTGCTACCAAACAGGAAAAGCCAGTTGAAACTGTGTATGAAGTTATAATAGAAATTGATCCTGAATCTGTTCCTTTTGAGGCCAAGCCTTATATGACCGGAAGAACCCGCATAGATTGTGGCAGTTATACTATTTATCAATGGTCGCGTGATTCATTATTACGTTTGATCTCGCCTGAAATAAGGCTTTGATGATTTTTTTATTCAGCAGTTTGATTCAGTATTAATCTTAGAACAGCATTTGCCTGATGGGCCGCGGCGATCCCGACTCGGGGGGCCATCAAGCCTGTCCCCGGTTTTGCCGCAGTAGTAAAATCGCCAACGACAATCAGTTTGGAACCAACTCTTTTGGTTTGGATGGAATTACTGGGTTCATATCCAGCCAGTCCCGAAGCCATTACTAGTGGTATATCGGGAAAATATTGGGCAAAGGTCTCCATGATCATAGCTTTAGACTCGGGTACATCAAAAGCTTCGACCTGAATATCGACATCAGCAAAAATATCCGGGATATTTGCTGGCGTCAATTTTATATTGTGATAATTATAATCTACATAAGGATTGATGCGTTTGAGATTATCATGAAGAGCCTGGGTTTTGGGCATCCCAATTTGGTCAATGAAATATTGTTGACGATTGAGATTGCTGGGCTCAACAACATCAAAGTCAGCTAATATTAATTTACCAACACCGATTCTTGCAAGAGCAACTGCTACCGCAGAGCCCAATCCGCCTAATCCAGCGATCCCAACTGTCGCTTTTTTCACGATTTCGTGTACGCCAGGGGTATGCCTGGCAGACATCAATGCTTCCAGTTCTTCTGGCCGAGGGGTTTGACCTCTGGTAATCAGCGAAACAGTGTCATTTTCATGTAACTGAATATTTTCAGAGCATGGTGCACCATTCACTACGATAATATCTGCCGAAGGGCGGTATTGATGCTGTATATCTGCAAGCATTGCCCCTTTGGTAATCGTAATGATTCTCTCATTAAGCTTGATTTGCATGTCTATAGGCAGTTGGCGTCGTGGCTACTTCCGGTATTTTCTTTTTCATTCGCTACAAGTTGTGCAAAATTATAAGATTTGAAGATTTTGCTTACAGCTTCCTGGGCTTCCTGCCATATAGGGAGAAATGTACAGGCATTGTATTGTGGGCATCTTTCAGATTCTTCGTCTGAAATACATTTGGCGAAAAACATCGGTCCCTCGATGAATTTAATAATATCCAAAACGGTAATCTTGGCGGGGTCGGTTTTGAGAGTATAACCGCCATGGGCGCCACGTTTAGATGTCAGAAACTTAGCTTCTTTTAATTCAGCTAATATTGCCTCAAGGAATTTTACTGGGATATTTTGTTCCTCTGCGATATAGGATATCTTCAGGGGTTCTTTCCCAAAGTTTTTAGCTAATTCAAAAGTTGCACGAATTGCATACTGGCATTTTTGTGAAATGGTCATGGTTGGGCCTCATAAAAGTTAATTCTTGACAATGTCTATCTAAATGGTATAGATTGCTAAAAAGAATGTCAAGGATTTTTTTATATCGCACAGTAGATAGAATCCTATTAGTGCGTTACTTCGATTTTCATCCAGAATGATGAAACGTCATGGACAAGGAAGTATGTTAGCTGAAAAAAACAGAGAATTAAAGATAATTACCCGATTTATTTATGTTTTTTGTGAAAAAAAACCTAAATCTGACAAAGGTTGTTTATGCCATGATTGTCAGGATTTACTGAATTATGCAACTAAAAGGCTTTCTTTATGTCCTTATGAGCCTAAGCCAAAGTGTAAAGACTGTAATACTCACTGCTATAAGAGTGATTATCGGGTCAAGATTCGAGAAATTATGAAATTTTCTGGCATTTATCATGTCAAACGAGGCCGATTAGATTGGCTTTTTCGATATTTCCTTTCCTGAAAATATTCAATTCATGCAAAAAAAGTGGAATTTTAGCCATAAGTATCACAAGCTTCCTTGCTTGTACCACTGTACTCCAGCCAGATTAAAAACCTTATTTCCTGTCGATTATCGCTGGTTGTTCTATGTCGTAAAATGTTAACAAAAGCAGGTTTTGTCCTGACTTTGATTATAGTGTATCAATATTGTTGCGGCTTTAATAAATTCCACACCTGGCCACCAAGGTCCTACCATTTCTGATAGCCTGCTTCCCTTTTTGTGTTATTACCAGAACGCCAGCCGTTCCAGTGTTATAATTTTCATGTCATTTTTGTCGTCGTGTTTATTTGATGTGTTTTCGTAAATCAACGATTGCTTTCGGGGTTAATTTGTTAATTCGAGCTTATATTTCGTCGATATTGAATATGATGTCGTATGGGCGTTTTTCATCGATATAAAACTATTAACTTAGATTGTTGGTATGGCTATGGATGTATCTGACAACAAAATTTCAAAACGAGTACTTGCCTGGTGTGGCGGGATGCTTTTGATAATGATAGTTATTGCCAGTATTTCCAGTTATGTTGTCATTAATGAAGAGATTAAAGGTGATACAAATGAGCATGCCTGGCATTTGCAAGAGCTTTTTGCCGATGAGTTGGCAAAGGAGGCCAAGCTTTACGACGCTCTTGTTGATAGCATATTAACCAACAGGGAAATTCAGCAAGTTTTCATAGATAGAAATCGGGATGAATTACTCAAATATGCCCAGCAAATTTATGAAGATAATAATATCAAGCATAATGTAACCCATCTATATTTTCATGATGCAAACAGGATAAATTTCCTGAGGGCCCATAAACCGGAAAAATTTGGTGATACCATTGACCGTTTTACTGCTATAAACGCTGAACGTGACCAGAAAATGAGTTATGGTATAGAAATAGGGGTGATGGGTACATTTACATTAAGAGTGGTTAAGCCCTGGTTTGTAGATGGTAAGTTAATTGGATATGTCGAACTGGGCGAAGAAATAGGTGAGATTACTTCAAAGCTTAAAAAAACCACGAGTCTGGATATGGTTTTTGTTATTAATAAACACTATCTTGATAAAGAAAAATGGTTGGAAGGCTTGTCTTTCACTAATAAAACTGGCAACTGGGATAGTTTTGCAAATTATGTGGTTGCAGATGGAACTATGCCAAATGCCGTAAATATTATGGCCGAGCATTTTTCGTCCTATAACTTTGGTTCTAATCCAAATATTTCTAAGGAAGAAATAATAAATATAAATGATGATAATACAGATTATCAAGTAAAGGTTTTACCATTATTGGATGCCGGCCAACGCGAAATAGGCAATATGGTATTGTTTGATGATATTTCTGAATGCAAGGCAGGTCTGGTTCATCTTATCTCGGTAATTGTAATTACTTTTTTAGTTATTGGAACTTTGTTGGCTTATGTGCTGTATCGAATGCTTGGTCGGCTTCAATATGAAATTAATCAGGGAGACCACAAATTTATAGAAACTTTTGATCGGTCATCAGATGCAAGGCTATTATTAGAAAATGGGCATATTGTTTATTGCAATGCCAAATCTGCTGAGATGTTGCGAGCGCCCAGTATAGATGAGGTATTGGCATTGCATCCCGGCGATTTGTCGCCCGAAAAGCAGCCTGATGGTCGTCTGTCACAGGAAAAGGCCAAGGAAATGATTGATTATGCCCTGAAAAAGGGTTCAAATCAATTCGAGTGGTATCACCGTCGTTTCGATGGTTCTCTTTTCCCGACAGAAGTGTCACTGGTACCGATATCATTGTTTGGCAAAGAGATGCTGTATGTAATATGGAAAGATATCAGTGTTCTTAAAAAAGCGGAAAAAGAACTCAAGGTCTCCCAGCAGAGGCATCAGGATCTGGCGATGTGTAGTGCTGACTGGATGTGGGAAATTGATTCGCAGTTTCGATATACCTATCTTGCAGGAAAAGTTAAAGAAATGACAGGGTATACTCCAGAATCGCTTTTAGGAAAAACTCCATTTGACTTAATGGAAGAAGATGAAGTTAAACGAGTAAAAGGTGAACTGCGAGAAATCATAGATAGCCAAAGTCCTATTGTAGATTTTGAAAATCATAATTTTACCAAAGATGGGCAATATCGATGTTTTTTAACTAATGGGGTTCCGATAATAAATGCTAAAGGGAATTTATGTGGTTATCGTGGCGTTGATGAAGATATAACAGAAAGAATAGAATTCGAAGAAAAATTACGCGCTAGCGAAAAAACTGCACGAGACATTCTCAATATGGTAGATGCCGGTATTGTCATTGTTAATATAGATACTTATGAAATTGAATATGCAAATCCAAAATGTGCAGCAATGGTTGGTGTTGAGATAGAAGATATGTTGGGTAAAAAATGCACCGAGTATATATGTCCTCAGTTGGATGGTAAATGTCCTGTTGTTGATTTCGGTAAAGAAATTGAGGCGGTAGAAGGCCAATTGCGTCGGGCTGATGGCATAAAGATAGAAGTACTCAAAACTGTAAAACCTATTGAATTAGATGGGGAAAAAAACCTGTTACATTCTTTTGTAGATATTACCGAACTTAAAAAAGCAGAAGCTAAACAGAAAATAGATTTTCAAGCACTTCAAAAATCTAATAAATTGGCATTGCGAATGATGAATGATGCCGAAAAAGCTCGTAATGAGGCGATAGAGTCTAAGAATGAACTGAATAAGAAAAATGAAATGTTGATTGAGAAAACTGATCTGGCAGAGCAGGCTAATAAGGCAAAGAGTGAATTTTTAGCGAATATGAGTCATGAGATTCGTACACCTATGAACGCGATTATTGGTTTTTCGGACATATTATCGCAGGAAGACCTCACCGAAGACCAGCTTGACTATGCCACAACGATTAAAACTGCTGCCGACAATTTACTGGTGGTTATCAATGATATACTTGATTTTTCAAAAATTGAGTCAGGCAAACTGCAAATTGAAAAGATAGAATGTTCTTTGGAGAGCATATTGGGAAATGTCTGTTCTATTCTTAAACCTCAAGCTTACGAAAAAGGTTTGGATTTCCAGGTATTGCATAAATCTGAATTGCCAGAGCATATCTATACTGATCCAATACGCTTAAGTCAATGTCTGACTAATTTGATAAATAATGCGATTAAGTTTACCGATTCTGGGTATGTAAATGTTATTGTATATCAAGATGAATATGCCGGGGAAGATTATCTGTATTTCGAAGTTGAAGATACCGGTATTGGTATATCGCCTGACCGTAAAGATATTATTTTTCAGTCTTTTTCACAGGCAGATAATTCTACAACCAGAAAGTATGGCGGGACTGGATTGGGCCTGACTATAACCAGGCAGCTAAGCAACCTTCTTGGTGGTGATTTAAAATTGATCAGTGAAGTTGGCAAAGGCTCATTGTTTACTCTTATGATTCCTGCCGGAGTAGATATTGCTACCCAGACGGTATTAGGTGAATCTACCCTGAAATCTTGTCTTGAAGAAGATGTGTCTGGCCATAGCTATGTTGGTAAAGTTTTAGTAGCGGAAGATAATTTGTCTAATCAAAAATTGATAGATGCCCTTTTGAAAAAAATGGATCTGGTGGCAGATATTGTGGCAAATGGTCAGGAAGCTTTCGAAGCTGTTACCCAGACTGAATACGATTTGATTTTTATGGACATGCATATGCCAGTTTTGAATGGGTATGATGCGACGAAAATCTTACGTGAGCAGGGCTATAAGGTTCCTGTTGTAGCTTTAACAGCAAATGTCATGAAAGACGATAAACAGCGATGTCTGGATGTTGGATGTTATGATTATATGGTTAAGCCAATTAACCCGGATGAGCTTGTAGTTATCTTAGACAAATACTTAGAGAGACAAATGGATTCATCTGAATCTGACGATTCTCTGAAGGATTACCTTTTTCCACCAGATAGAAACCGGGTTGATAGTTATGAAAAGACTTTAGTGGATATGATCGAGCCAGATGCATTAATGATAGGTTGCGATAATCATGAACAAAAAATTTCTGAAAAAGCAGAAGCTTTCTATAGAGATATTTTAGAAAATATAAATCTGGTGTCAGCTGCAGTCAGGGATGAAGATTATATCAATTTGGAATTTTACGCTCATCGTATTAATGGGTCGCTATCGATATTGGGGGCCAGAACAATTTCGGAAATAGCTTATGGTCTGGAAAAAGCCAGTATGGATAGAAGTTTGAAAACCGCTGAAATATTGGCTGAAAAGATGGTTGATGAGCTTAATGTGTTGCTAGGATATTTAGCTGACCCAAGTCAGATACAACTACTCATTAATGCAAGTAAGATAGCTTAATTGGTTACAATAAAGGATAGTGATATGACAGTAAATGAAGAAATTATCTTGAACCATAATTTAATAAACTGGGAAGTTCTGGAATCAGTTTATGATGCCGATGAGGAAGTTTTAACCGAAATTGCTGAGGTCTTTTGTGAAGAAGCGCCAAAGAGTATGGAGAAAATATTTCTTGCTATCAGCCAGAGCGATCGTTCGGATTTGAAATTTTATGCCCATCGGATGAAAGGTACCTTAGCTGCCATGGGAGCTGATTCGATCTCCAAAAGTGCTTATAAACTGGAACGGATGGCTCACGATGAAAACATTGAAACGGTCAAAGAATTAGCAGGTGAAATTTCCAACGACCTAAGTCATTTGATTTGTTTTTTGAGACAACCAGACTGGGTTAGTAAGATTAATAATAAATAAATTCAAGGGTATAAATAATCTCCCGGTTTTTGAAAAGCAGGTATAACTGTATAATCAAGTAGGATTTAATGATAGACAAAGCATTTGAAAATGAAAAAGCTGATATTTTAGTTGTTGATGATGATCCAATAATGCGAGCAGCGGTACGTAGCATGCTCAGACGCGATGGATATAATGTATTGATCGCGGAAAGTGGTTTAGAGGCTTTAGGTGTTATTACGCGATGTCCTGTTGATCTGGTTTTATTGGATTGCATGATGGCTGAAATGACTGGATTTGAAATGTGCAAAATATTGCGACAGGATCCAGAGTTTGGAGATATCCCCGTCATCTTTTTGACGGCAAAAGAAACTTCAAAGGACAAAGCTGAAGGTTTTGCAACAGGCGGTTCTGATTATCTTGTTAAGCCGGTTGATTACGTAGAACTTTTGGCAAGAGTTAAGCTTCATGTAGAACTTTCGCAAAGTCGCCAACTGCTACAATTGAAAAAGCAGATGCTGGACGAAATAATAGCCAGTCAGAAAAACAGGCTTAATGAAGTAAGAGACGGGCAGGAAACCTTGTTGGCTGACCCGAAAAACTTTCCAGATGTGAATGTCGCCGTGCAATATGTTCCGGCTCATGAAGCTGGTGGGGATTTTTATGATATTGTACGTATGAGCGAGAATGACTATGGTTTTTTTATGGCTGATGTCTCTGGCCATGATTTAGGTACTGCCTATATAACCGGCTGCCTGAAAGCACTGACTGCCAGTTTTGTTAATGAAGCAATGTCAGTGATGGATACTATGATCATGATGAATATATCTTTAGGTAGATTTCTTGATCCGGGTAAGTATGTGACTGCCAGTTATGTGAAATTTTCAAAAAATAGAATGGAAATCGAGATCATCGGAGCCGGCCATCCCGAGCCTATATTGCAAAGTGCTAATGGTGATGTCTCTGAAATAAAAGTTATTGGTGATATTTTAGGAATACATGAAACAATACAATGTGATACAAAAAAAATTAAAGTTAATCCTGGTGACCGCTTATTTATTTATACCGATGGTTTAAGCGAGGGTTATCCGGGGCCAGAAGGTGTTTCGGGCAATCGCAGCTTTGGAGTTCGCTGTCTTAAGGAACAGGTAAATCAAAAGATCAGCCTGCCGATAAATGAAGTAGTGGATGATATTATAAGTGATTTAATTGATAAGTGTAATGGTTCGATCGGGGATGATGTAGTATTGATGGGAATAGAATTTTAATGGCGTTATCGCTGTGTGGAGGGGCAATGTTTGAAATTAAACATAATGATTTGGGGTTTGAGCTGAAAATGTCGGCAACTCTTGAGAACATTGATTTGGCGGATGATTTTTTTGCGGATTATCTTATAAAAAATGATATATCTACCAACCATTTTTCTTTACGTATTCTTTTACGAGAATCAATGCTCAATGCCGTGACTCACGGTAGCGATACCGACCCGGATTTGATAGTAAATATGGAAGTGCAGGTTAGTTCTGATGAAATTAAGTTAGCAGTAAAAGACCCAGGTGAAGGTTTCCCCTGGCAGGATAAAAAACCCCACTTCGAAGTATTCGAAGAAAGCGGTAGAGGTCTGGCATTGATGCATATGTATTCAGATGCCATTAATTATAATGAAAAAGGTAACCAGGTTGTCATTACAAAAAAATTGCAAATTATTGGAGAAAAATAATGTCTGAGCATGTTGGAATTCAAGACAAAAATATTGAGTTAAATCCTGATGGTAAAATAACCGCAGCTAATGCCGATGAATTTCGTCAGGAATTACTGGAGTTAGTAGAATCAGGAATACTTCAGATTACTATTAACCTTAATAATGTTGATATGATTGATTCAAAAGGTTTGGCGGTTTTTATAGTTTGCCATAAGACTTTAGCCGCTAAAGGGGGCAGCTTAACAGTTATTTCAGATAATGAAGAACTGTGCAATCTGTTTCACTTGATGCGATTCGATGAACATTTTGCAGTTGTAAAATCCGAATAATATAGCGTTGTGTTATTAATATAACAGTGCATATGGTTATGTCTTAACGGCAGCGATTAATATGCCAATAGAGGTAGATTAGCATGATAAATAAAAATGATGAATTAGTAGCTTCTTATATAGAGGAAGCTAATGAGACACTGGCAGATTTTGAAAATGATATTCTAATTATTGAAGAAGCCGGAGCTAATATTGACATTGAACTGGTCAATAAAGTTTTCCGGGGTATTCATTCGATGAAAGGCTCTGCGGGTTTCCTGGGATTGGTCTCAATCGGTTCCCTGGCCCACGAAGCTGAAAATGTACTAAACCTCATTCGTAATAATGAATTAGTTCCAACTTCTAAAGTTGCTGATGCTTTGTTACGCGCAGCTGACTGCTTGCGAGGAATGACAAATAATATTGATACTTCAAATGATGTTGACGTGACAGAATTTGTGAATTTATTACAAGTTGCAACTACCGAAGAATCTACGCCTGAGGTACGCGAAAGTCTTAATCGTGACGTTGATATTGCCTTGCCAACTGGCGGGTTGGCTTTTGTCATGATCAAAGAGATGGAATTGGTGATGTGGCAAAAACAGGGGTTTGATATTTATGTAGTCAGTATCGATTTCTTTACTGATATCCATGATAAAAATCTTACTCCAATAGATTTTTACAAACGTACAAACCAGCATGGCAATGTTGTCTCCAGTTATATGAGTACAGCTGGTATCGGCGAATTAGATAGTGAACTGCCCGATTCCATGAATTTTGTAATGCTTTTCGCATCTATGCTTGCTCCGGCAGACTTAGCTCAAGCTATTGGTGTTCCTGAGAGCCAGGTCTCTCATATCGCAACATCAATGCAAACCAACTGGGAGCCATCCGGGCCTAAAGAACCTTCCGGTTCGGTCGAATCTGAGACACAGACATCAGCACCAGTTGAAGCTTGCCCCGTTGAAGCTATAATACCTGCTTCCCAGCCGGTATCGCCAAAACCTAAAAATAATAAACCAGATACTGTTATCCCAACATCAAGTACACCGGCTTCCACAAATTTGCGTGTCAATGTTAAGGTTTTAGATAGATTGATGAATCTTGCCGGTGAACTGGTTCTGGGTAGAAATCAACTTTTGCAAGAAGCCAGTGATAACAGTAGTTTGGGTATGGAATCTGTTGCCAATAGAATTGATCAGGTTACCAGTGAATTACAGGATGCCATAATGCAAACTCGTATGCAGGCTATTGGCACGGTTTTCAATAAATTCCCGCGTATTGTACGCGATCTCAGTAGCCAGTTAGGTAAAGAATGTGAACTGACTATCGACGGCAAAGATGTCGAAATGGACAAAACCATCATCGAAGCTATTGGTGATCCATTGACCCATCTTATTAGAAATTCAGTTGATCATGGTATTGAAGACCCTGCTACTCGTAAGCAGCGAAGAAAAAGTCCTTCTGGAACCATTAAACTGAAAGCTTATCATCAGGCCGGTAAAGTTAATATTTCTATAAGTGATGATGGTGGCGGCATTGATGGTGAAAAACTCAAAGAAAAAGCTTTGGAAAGAGGCATTATTACCTCTGATCAGGCCGCCGATATGACACATCGAGAAGCAGTAAAACTGATTTTTCATCCGGGTTTTTCGATGGCTAAAGTAGTTTCTGATGTTAGCGGCCGAGGCGTTGGCATGGACGTTGTCAGAACCAATATCGAAGAAATCGGCGGTACCGTAGAAGTTGATACTGAAGTAGGTGTTGGTACGACAATTGTCGTTAAGCTGCCATTGACTCTGGCAATCATGCCATCGTTGGTATTGCGTTGTGGTCAGGACCGGTTTGCTATTCCACAGGTTAATATAAGCGAACTGGTAAGGATTAAGGCATCGAATGTCGCAACGACAATTGAAAAAATTAAAAATATTGAAGTTTTACGTTTGCGTGGCAAACTATTACCTTTGGTTCGCCTTAGTAATGCTTTGGGAATAACTTCGCAATTTTATGATCGTAAAATTGATGATCTCGAAGATAATCAAAGGGCCCAGATCGCTGATCGTCGCAGTGGACAAGAGCCTGTTCAGGCTGTAGCAGATCTCCGTAGCGGTCAGGACCGACGAGAGAATACTGTTGCTGGCGCTCTCAATATTATTGTAGTTGAATCAGGACATTTTCATTATGGTTTGATTGTTGATGAATTGTTTGACAATAAAGAAATTGTAGTTAAACCTCTGGGCAAACATCTCAAAGATTGTGTTTGTCTGGCAGGGGCAACTATTCTGGGTGATGGCATGGTGGCTTTGATTCTTGATGTCGCTGGCATTGCATCGCATCTTAATTTGATTATGCCAGATACCGAACAAGCATTAGAAGACAAAGCCCGGGCCGACAGTCAGGACTCTGAGACTCAATCGACACTGGTCTTTGCCAATGATCCAGAAGAATTCTTTGGTGTGCCGGTCGAATTTATCTCTCGTATCGAAAGGATCCGTGCTTCCCAGATTGATAGTGTTGGTGGTCAGGATGTTCTGCAATATCGAGGCTCTTCGTTGCCATTACTGCATCTTGCCGATCATGCTCGATGCAAACCTGAACCGGAAGCTGCGGTTTATAATGTTATTGTATTTAAGATTTCTGGTAAAGAAATTGGGCTGGTAGCTTCTAATTTGGTTGATATTAGTGAATTGCCGGTGCATATTGATACTGTTACATTCCGCCAAACTGGAATTATTGGCTCAACCATTCAAAATGAAAAAGCGATTCGTTTAATAGATGTTTTTGAATTAACCGAGGCTGCTCATCCTGAATGGTTTACGCAGCGAGAAACTACTGAATCGAAAGAAAATAAATCGAATGTTATTCTTTTTGCTGAAGATTCCAGTTTTTTCCGTCAACAGGTAACTAATTTCCTTCAATCTGAAGGTTATGAAGTTGTTGCCTGTGAAGATGGCCAGATCGCATGGGACACCTTACAGGATCCCGAACATCAGTTTGGTCTTGTTGTAACTGATATCGAAATGCCTAATATGGATGGTCTGGAACTGGCTCGTAATATTAAATCTGATCCGATGTTTGCCCATCTTCCTGTTATTGCGGTAACATCCCTGGCTGGTCAGGATGATATCGAAAAAGGCATGAAGATTGGTATCGATGATTATCAGGTCAAATTAGATCGTGATATGCTGTTGGCTGCGATAGCAAAACATCTTAAAGCTGCACGATTAAAATCTGGTGTGTTGACAAATTCAGAAAAACATCAAATAAGGAATTAATAAAATGACTAAAAATAATAAAGTAAAAGATAATAATATCGAGATAGCAACTTTTTATGTGGAAGATACCCTGATGGGTATAGATATCCAGCATATACAAGAGATCAATCGCCATCTCGATACCACGACTATTCCTGGGGCCTCTGAGTTTGTTCATGGCGTCATCAATTTACGCGGTGAAGTGGTAACAGTCCTGGATTTACATAATATTCTAGGGCTTAATACCACAGAAATTACCAAGCAAAGCCGTGTGGTTATCGTTAAAACCAATGAAGAACTCGTTGGCCTGTGGGTGGATCGGATAGCCGATGTTGTCAATGTCAAAAGCGAAGAAATTGAAGGCGCTCCCGCTAATATTAGCGGCGTAGATAGCCATTTCTTTGAAGGTGTCTTTAAAATGGAATCTGAGCTTCTGGTTATCCTTGATATTGATAAGATTATGGATGTTAATTCCGAAGCTGCGATTGTCTGAGGGTTGTGATTATTAGAGATTCCTTGGGGAAGTAGCATAAGTGACAAAAAAGAAACCCGGGCAAACAGCTTTAAAAAAAGATGCTGGTTCAACCTTGCTTTTTTTGATGAGTCAAAAACTAATGGCCAGAAGGGGCCATGGTCTGAAACTGTGACAGCCACAATTTCAGCTTAAGTATGTTTTTGTAAAAGTAGAATTGTTTTGGAAATGTTTAATTATTAACTAAAGATTAACACCATAGATTATGTTAGGAGTTTGAAATTAAATTGAATTTGAGAAACAAAATATTATTAGCTGTTTTACCGATGACTGCAATTACTATTGGAGTCTTGATGATGATGTCTTATGGGTCAACAGCTGATAATATAACGGCTTTGCAGAAGGAAAATCTTGGTGCGCTTGTTGGCAAAACTGTCACCGAATTGGATATGTGGCTCGATGAACGGCAGCGCGAAGCTCAGATCTTTAGCGAAACTTTATTGTTCAAAGATGCCTGTAAAGGCAATCGCCTTGAAGAGACTAAGGCCAGACTTGCAGAATTCCATAAATTGTCGCCGGTATATGAGGCTATATTTTTAGCTGATACCGAAGGGAAGATCTTTGTTGATTCTATTGGGGGCAATGCTACCGGTATTGAAGTTGCTAAGATTCCAGTTTATAAACCTTGTGTTGATAATGCAAATGCTGGCAAGGTATGGATTAGTGATGCTGCAATATCGCCAGCCAGCGGAAGACCTGTTGCATTGGTTATGGCTCCGATTAGAGATATTGATTCTGATGAAATCATTGGTATTATGGGTACTCCGATTGAATTGACTGAGTTTTCCAATAAATTTGTGGATAAAACCAAAATTGGTGAATCAGGTTATGTAGCGATTGTCGACCATGCTGGCATGACAATCGCTCACCCGAATAAAGAATTTATTTTAAAGCTGGATATCTCCGGGTTAGACTTTGGTAAACAAATTCTAGTTCAGAAAAATGGTAATATTGATTATACATTCAAAGGGGTTGATAGAACATCAACTTTTGCCTGCCATGCTCAGACCGGCTGGGTGGTTATGGCGATAGCTTCTGAGGATGAATTTCTTGCACCGGTAAAAAAGACAAGAAATGAAGCTATGGTTTTCGGTCTAGTTGCTATTGCAGTGATTTTTATTATTACATGGTTCTTTGTAGGTGCAATTGCTAAAATGATTAATAAGGTTGTTGCCAGCCTGAAAGATATCGCCCAGGGTGAAGGTGATCTCACCATGCGGATAGAAGTGAAAAGTAATGATGAAGTTGGCCAATTGGCTCAATGGTTTAATCTTTTTGTTGATAAAATCCAAGATGTTATCAAGCAGATAAAGTCCAATTCAACGATTCTGTCAACTTCAGCTGGTGACTTGTCAACTACTTCAAGCCAACTTGCCAGTGGTGCCGAAGAGATGAATAATCAATCTGCCACGGTAGCAGCAGCTGCTGAGGAAATGACGATTAATATGAGTAATATTGCCACATCCACCGGACAATCTTCCGACAGAATTAATTCGGTATCAACTGCGATTCAGGAAATGAGCGCAAGTGTTAGTGAAATTGCCCAAAATGCTGAAAGAGCTTCAAGTGTTGCCAGTGAAGCATCCACTTTAGCTAATAATAGTAATGAAATAATCGGAGCTTTAGGTTCGGCCGCCGATGAAATTGGTAAGGTCATTGAAGTTATTCAAGATATTGCCGAACAGACTAATTTATTAGCTCTTAATGCTACGATAGAAGCCGCTCGTGCTGGCGATGCCGGCAAAGGCTTTGCTGTGGTTGCGACTGAGGTAAAAGAATTAGCTAAACAGACTGCCGATGCTACTGAAAGCATCAGCCAAAGAATCGCAGCAATTCAGAGTTCAGCTAATGAATCAATCGACTCAATAGGTAAGATTAGCGATGTCATCAGAACTGTTAATGAAGTGTCAGCTACAATAGCTTCTGCAGTTGAAGAGCAAAGTGCGACAACCAAAGAAATCTCAGCTAATATCGAACAGGTTGCTGATGCCTCTGCAACAATATCTAAAGGTATTTCTGAATCTGCTTCAGCTAGTAAAGAAATAACTCAGAATATTGTTGGTATTGATACCGCTTCAAAACAAACCGCACAAGGGGCAGAACAAACCCAAAATGCAGGCAGTAAATTACTGAAATTGTCCAGCGATCTGCAAACTCTAGTTGGACAATTTAAAATTTAAAGAATAAATATTTTAATACAAGGCTATTAGTATTTATAGGGGATTAAAAATGAAAATAAGAACAAAATTATTGATACCAAGTGTTTCGGCACTATTGATTGCTGGTGTCGCGGGCTATTTTACTGTCAGGCATCTTATTACTAAGAACGCTAAAGATGAATATGAGCTTACTGCCAATAATTATGACCAGCAGGTTCAAATCGAATTTGATGCAATTACGAAAAGCTTTTATGATTCAGTTTCTGGAGTTTCCAGTCAGGCTTTAGATCAGGCGGCTTTATTTACTCGGAATCCTCAAGTGCAAAAGGCTTATCGCCTGGCTCTTTCCGGTGATATTAATGATGAAAGCAGTCAACAGTCTCAACAGGCCAGGGATTTACTAAGGCAGGAATTTACCTCTGTTATTGATGGATATAAATCAAATACCTCTGCTGCTGAATTTAAGTTACATTTCCATTTGTCCAATGGCCGCAGCCTGGCCAGGCTTTGGCGACAAGGTTGGCAAACCAAACGAGATGGTGAAAAAATAGACATTTCCGATGATATTTCTTCTTTTCGGCAATCGGTTCTGGATGTCAATACCAATCATAAACCAATTAAAGGTATTGAAGTTGGCCGGGGTGGTTTTGCTTTAAGAGGAATTTGCCCAATCACTGATACCGATGGCAAACATCTTGGCTCTAATGAAGTCTTATTTTCTTTTGATAGAGTATTTGAAAATATGAAATTAAAGGAAAATCGTAATTTCGCTGTATATATGGATAAGCAGTTACTTCCTATCGCTACTAATCTTCAAGATTCCAACAAAAATCCAATATTGCAGGATAAATATGTTCAGGTTTCTTCTACGGATAGTGAATTGACTAATCTGGTTTTAGATGCAGACTTGCTTGATAATGGTCGTCAGGACAATAACCCTGTCGTTAGTTGCAATCAGTATCGCATCCAATGTTTTGGAATTAAAGATTATTCTGATAAGGTCATTGGGGTTGCAGTTTTGATTGCTGATGTATCGGATGTATTAGCAGAGCTCAAACAGATAGAAATCGATAATGAAATTGAATTAGCTTCTCTGAACAAATGGTCTTTATTAGTTATTTCATTATTTATCTTATTATCTATTATGCCGGTATTATATATTTTGTCAAAAATTGCTTTAGTTATTAGTTCGATGACCGATACGCTAAGCAATGTCGCCGAGGGTGATGGTGATTTGACTGTTCGTCTGGATGATTCCCATAAGGATGAATTAGGTCAGATGGCCAAATGTTTTAATATCTTTATGGAAAAATTAAATAACATTATTTCTCATGTTACTGCCAATGCCAATGAATTGACAAGCTCATCAACTGAATTGTCAGATATGGCTACTAATATGTCCTCGGCTGCTACTGAAATGACAAGTCAGTCATCAACTGTTGCCGCTGCCGTCGAAGAGCTTTCTATTAATATGAGCAATATGGCCCAGTCAAGTGAGCAGATGAATGATAATGCCAAGAAGGTTGCTGATTCTGTGGAACAGATGTCTGCTAAAATCACCGATATTGCTCAAAATGCCGATCAGGCCGCCAATATCGCTAATGAAGCATCGGTTTTGGCTCAGACCAGCAATGACAAAATTGAACATCTAGGAACCGCTGCCGATGAAATTGGTAAAGTTATCGAAGTCATTCATGATATTGCCGAACAGACAAATCTTTTGGCCCTGAATGCTACCATAGAAGCCGCCCGAGCTGGCGATGCCGGCAAAGGCTTTGCTGTTGTTGCTAATGAAGTCAAAAATCTTGCCCGTCAGACTGCCGAGGCTACCGCTGACATCAGCGAACGCATTGATGCGATTCAGGGTTCTGCCGATGAATCAATTGATGCTATCAGAAAAATCAGTGATGTTATCAAAAATGTTAATGATGTCTCAGCGACAATAGCTTCGGCTGTAGAAGAGCAAAGTGTTACCACTAAAGAAATATCTAATAATATTATCCAGGTAGCTAACGCTTCGGAAGTTGTTTCCAGAGGTGTTTCTGAATCTGCTATTGCCAGCCAGGAAATAACCAGTAATATCAGCAGGGTTGACATGGCCGCCAAAGATAATGCCCAGGGAGCCGGACAGGCCCAGTCAATGGGAATGCAGCTATCGAAATTAGCCATAGACCTTGAATCATTAGTTGGTCAATTTAAGATAGATACCACGGACCTCAGCGGTGAGCAGGCAGGATTGTTTATTAAATGGAATGATAGCTACTCTGTTGATGTTGACGAAATGGATCAGCAGCATCAAAGACTGATTGCCCTGATTAATGATCTTCACACAGCTATGAAACGACGGGCAGATAAAAGTGTTATTGGGAATATCATTGATGAACTGGGATCATATACTCAGCAGCATTTCAAGGAAGAAGAAGATCTGATGATTGCCTGTGATTTCCCTGGCTACCAGGAGCAAAAACAGCTACATGATAAATTTGTACAAAAAATCAAAGATTTTGAAACAGATTATATGGATGATCGAGTAACTATATCATTGGAAATAATGGATTTTCTTACTGATTGGTTAATTAACCATATTCAGCACAAAGATAAACAATATAGCGAATATGTTAATGCTATGAATGTCAAATAAATCACCTTGATGGATTAATAATAGGGCAACATGATTGATAAAAAAGTTAAAATTTTAGTTGTTGATGATACCGTAACTTATCGAAAGATTATCAGCGATATCCTCAATAAAGTCGATGGCTTTGAAGTTGTCGGCACTGCCGCCAATGGCAAAATTGCTCTGGATAAACTTGATCACCTCAGACCAGATGTGATTACTCTTGATCTTGAAATGCCGGTTATGGATGGCCTGGAAGTTCTGCAAGAACTCAAGAAACGTAAAAGCTCTATTGGCGCTATTATGCTCAGTGCTTTCACAACCAAAGGCGCTGATACCACGGTTAAAGCTCTTGACCTTGGTGCCTTCGACTTTGTTGTTAAACCATCAGCCGGCAATATCGAAGAAAATGAAAAATTGCTACTTAACCAGCTTTGTCCGAAAATTGATGCTTTTATACGCACTAATTCAGTAAAATGTATTTTGGCAGGAAAGAATCGACAAGAGGTAGATCAAAAAACAAAGATTACTGCCGAGCCTGTTATTCCAAAGCAAAAAATTCTTAGAGCCGACCCTGGGGTTACCCGGGAGGTTGTGGTATTGGGGATTTCAACTGGCGGCCCTCAATCACTTTCAAAAATGTTACCTGAATTATCAGGAGATTTCCCTGTCCCAATTTTGATTGTTCAGCATATGCCGCCAATGTTCACTAAATCTTTAGCTAATGATCTTAATAAAAAATGTCAGTTAAATGTTTGTGAAGCTTCTCATGGCCAACGCATTCTGCCGGGCAATATTTATATTGCCCCAGGTGGCAAACAAATGAAAGTCATTAAAAAACTTGACGGTAAAGTCATAGAAATTAATAATGATCCCCCTGAAAACAGCTGCAAACCTGCTGTGGATTATTTATTCAGATCGGTAGCTCATGTTTATGGCCAGCATGCCTTAGGTGTGATTATGACTGGTATGGGTAATGATGGCACCATGGGATGTCGACTTCTTAAACGACAGGGGGCCATGATTATTGTTCAGGACCAGGCCAGTTGTGTTGTTTATGGTATGCCAAAGTTACCAACCGAAGAAGGCTTAGCTGATACTATTTCATCTTTAGATCATATGTCGATGGAAATTACAAATTCTATTAAACGGGGAATGGCTTTATGCAGGTAACATCAGAAGAAATTCAAGTCATTGCCAAGCTGGTATATGATCTTTGCGGCGTTATTCTTGACCAGACCAAAGGATATCTTATTGAGTCGCGTTTAAGCTCTGTCGCTCAGGAAGTTGGCTGCCAGACATTCAGCGAATTATATTATAAAGCTCGCTATGACCATGAAAAAGCGTTGCAAACTAAGATTGTCGATGCCATTACAACTCAGGAAACATTGTTCTTTCGGGATGATTCGCCTTTTGAGGCTTTGCAGCATAAGGCCATCCCTGAAATGGTTGACAGCAAGGCCAAAACCGCTTTTCCTAAAAGGCTTCGTATCTGGTCTGCCGCCTGTAGCACTGGACAGGAACCTTATAGCATCGGAATGATTCTTAGTGAGCTGATCCCCGATATTCATTCCTGGGATATTAACATCCTTGCCACCGATATCTCTGATACCGCCATCAAGTTGGCCAGCCGCGGCAGTTATATGGCTCACGAAATACAAAGAGGTATGAAACCAGCGATGCTAGACAAATATTTCATACAAGAAGGTACAACTTATCGAATTAAAGATGAAATACGCGCATTAGTATCTTTTCAACAGAGAAATCTCCACAAACCATTTATTGGCTTAGGCCCATTTGATATTGTTTTCTGCCGCAATGTCGCCATTTATTTTAATCCGGCAGATAAGAAAAGCCTGTTCAATCGAATAGCTGATGCTATGGTCCCTGAAGGTTACCTCTTTGTTGGCTTTGCCGAATCGCTCATGGATGTCGGCACCAATTTCGTCCCGCAGCATCATTGTCGATCAGTTTTCTATCAGCCCAATACCAACAAAGCGGCTCTGGTATGATAATATTATAATCAAATTGTCTCGTTTAATTAGCCTTGGTTTTCCCCCATGAAAATCAGGGCTAATTTGTTTTAAACAGCTATTTAATCCAGTTTTCGTCATGTTTCATCTTTTATATAGTCGATAATATAATGGTTTCCTAAACTTATATCTTGATAGTATTGTGATGGGAATATTTTATATTTTTTAGGAAAAACCGATATTTGCATTATTTTTCAAAATATCTTTTTATATTGTGGAAAAAACGCTCTTGATGCTTTACTATCTACGCATGTAGCGTTTCTAAAATTTATCTAATAGTGTCGCTGAATTCATTTGTATTATTAGCTTTGTTCTGATTCTTTTTCTTACTGGAACTTGGGGTTGTGATGTTTAAGTGCATGAAAAAAAGCGTTAAGCGACTTTGGTCCATAGCTAAAAAATTGGCCTTGGGCTTCATTCTGGGCCTGATTTTTACCATATCCGCCTACCTTATAACCAGCTCAATTGTTGGCAATACTTCCTCTGCCGAATTTTGTATTAGCTGCCACGAAATGGACGAAGCTTATGCCAGCTGGGAAATTTCTGCCCATGGCTCCAACCTTTCCGGTATAACCGTTACCTGTGTAGATTGCCATCTGCCGCCTAAGGAACATTTTATCAGCCATGTTTATGCCAAGTCAATAGCCGGAGCAAAGGATTTCTACCAACATAATTTTGGCCCGGAATATGACCTTGAATTTCAAAGACAAAAAGTCTTAAAACATTTTCCTCAGAAACGTTGTACCGACTGCCACGATAATCTCTTGGCCAAACCCGCAAATTCAGCTTCCAGAATTGCTCATCAGGAAGTAGTAAATAATCCCGATAAACCAGAAAATCAATGTCTCCGCTGTCATGAAAATGCAGGTCATATCCGTATGACAATATTGTATCCCGTGCCAGATAAAATGAAAGGTGAATAATATGAGCCAGTTAAATAGTAAATTTATTGCCAGCTCAGTCGTAGCTATTGCTATTGTTACTTTGTTTTTTGCTCTGACAGCAACCGGAGACGATGATAAAGAATCGGCTTTAGTTGCCAATACTATCGTTCCCCAGCTCAAAGAATTTAAAATTGATCGAAAGATCACCAAAGAAGCTCAGGATTGCATCACTTGTCATACCAAGGAATCTAAAGGGATTGTCGCCGATTGGGCTTCCAGCAGGCATGCTCATTCTAATATCACTTGTGTTGATTGCCATATAGCTGGCCCTGTCGATAAAGATGTCAGCACCAGGCACATGGAATATTCTAAAATCGCTATCAGTGCGGTGGTTTCACCTAAAGATTGTTCACGTTGCCATCCATCGGAATCTGCCGAATATGCCAAAAGCAAACATGCCAATACCATCGAACTCATCAATAAAATCGATCCCTGGATCAACCATGGCCTCAATAATGATGTCGAAAAAGAAACCGGATGTTATCATTGCCATGGCTCAGAGGTCAAAATAACCGACGGAAAATTCGATTCTACTACCTGGCCCAATGTTGGCGTGGGCAGAATCAATCCCGATGGCAGCAAGGGCAGTTGCTCCAGTTGTCACACCCGCCATAAATTCTCACTTGCCGAAGCTCGCAAGCCCGAAGCTTGTGGCCAGTGTCATCTCGGCCCAGATCATCCGCAAATCGAAATCTTCCATGAGTCCAAACATGGTGCTATCTATGCCGCCGAAGGTCAAACATGGAATTGGGATGCCGCACCGGGCTCGTGGACCGCAGGTGTCGATTATCGTGCTCCTAGCTGTTCGGTTTGTCATATGTCTGGTGTCAATGGCCTGAAAGCCTCACATGATGTTACCGAAAGACTTTCATGGGAGACTCAGGCACCAGTAACTGTAAGGCCCGCTGATTTCAAACCTTGGCCAGCTCAGAACGATTGGAAAGAAGAACGGGCTAAAATGGTCAAAGTCTGCCTTGCCTGCCATTCTCAAGCCTGGGCTGACAGTCATTTTGAAAGGCTCGACCGGACTGTTCATAATTACAATGAAGTATATTTCATGCCTACCCAAGCTAAAGTTGATGAGCTTTATGAAAAAGGTTTAGCTGACAAAACTCTGCCTATGGATGAAAAAATTGAAATTGAACTTTATGAACTCTGGCATCACGAAGGACGCCGGGCTCGTTTTGGCGCTGCTATGATGGCACCTGACTACGCTTGGTGGCATGGCTTCTACGAAATGAAAAAACGCTGCATGGTTATTGATGAGGAGGTCGAAAAACTCCTCGAAAGTGGAAAACCCGGCAAAATTTTCAATGTCAGAGGAACTTCCGCTCCGCTGAAGAAAAAATAATATCTCTTAAAAACAACACTTATAACAAAGCAAACCTCCCAACTAGTAGAGAGGCAGGGCTAACGCATGAAATTTAATTGAAGAATTTGGAGAAATAAACAAAATGTTAAAATAGGCAACTTGCGCGA
>JAEIOG010000031.1 GCA_016342495.1 Phycisphaerae bacterium | reverse complement strand
CCCCAAAAAAAAGCTATTTTTGCTACCGCAAATCAGCTTAACACACCTATTCCCTAGACTATGGGATGGTTGTGAATCTGAAATTAAAAATGGTGATAACACAAATGACTATCAAGATAAAGCGCATATAAAATACACATATCTATTACCGAGTTTTATGTCAGGGATGATAACAACTTTAATACGGATAAACTAAGTTTTTATCACTAATGTGCACAAAACAAATGAAAATGCACTTGACAATTTGGCAGTAAAATGGTTAAATCGTCCTTGTGAATAGAAACGAAATAATTATTCACCTGAAAAGCCAATGACCATTCTTGTTTTTTTGGTTTTTGCTGACTTTAAGCTGACATAAGGGATGTCGGTTGTTGGCAATATCTAGCCAATCAGGCAAGTCTAACCTCCCGCCGCGGTCTGAACACCACCACAGTCCGCGGTATTTTTTTATTAAAAGTTCGGTGAACTGGAGCAAATAATGATGTAAACTGATTGTTTACAAGTATTTATGTCTATATTTTGGGCTGTTACTTTTCTGATAAAAAATCCTTGCTATTTCCAGGAAAATAGTCATAATACCCTATTCACTACATAAATTAAGATTAGTCAGCTGAGTCTGGCTTCAACTTGGGGCCAAGGCAGGCCCATAAAAATAGAAAATTGGCATAGCTGATTGTATCTGGTTGCAGAAAATACTGATGCAAAGGCCAGAATAGAGAAATATCAGGAGTAATGACGTGTACGCAATAATAGAAGATGGCGGAAAACAATATAAAGTTCAGCAAGGCGAAAAAGTTTGTATCGAACTTCGTGATTTAGTTGAAGGCGAAACAGCAGTAGAATTCGATAGAGTTCTGTTTGTACGCAATGATGATGGCACAGAGATTGGCAAACCTTATATTACCGGAGCAAAAGTGCTGGGTGAAGTGGTTAATACAGTAGCTGGTCCTAAGGTTTATCCTATGCAGTTCCGTCGTCGTAAAAATTCGCGTCGTCGTATTGGCCATCGTCAGAAATATCTTGAAGTTCAAATAACTGATATCAAAGCTAACTAAATTGTCTGATTTGATGGAAGTTAGTCTTAACTTTCTAAAATATAGAGTAATATAAGCCCGTCCGCACCTAATGCGCCGGGCTTTTTTCGTATTTGTAGCATTTTTAAGCCAACGAAATAAAATTAAGACTTACCGTATCACCGGTATTTAAACTTTTTAAGTTACAAACAGGGTGTTTGCGTTACTTATGGCTAATAATTAGTTGACCGGCTTAATAATATTCTGGTATCATAGTTTTTGCAGGAAATTTAACAAATGGACATGGTATTACTAGAAACTCAAGAGCTAATCAAAGTCTATGGCAACAGAACAGTTGTTAATGGAGTGTCGCTGACTGTTCATGAACATGAAATAGTTGGATTGCTAGGCCGCAATGGCGCCGGTAAGACTACTTCATTTCGTATGACCATTGGAATGGTGCAGCCCGATGGCGGCAAAGTTTTCTTTGAAGGGCGTGAAATTACCAAAGTTCCCATGTATCAACGGGCCAGACTGGGCATTGGTTATCTTTCTCAGGAGCCCAGTGTATTTCAGAGATTGAGCGTTGAGCAGAATCTTCTGGCGATCCTTGAAACCATGAGCCTTACCCGGCAAGACCGTATGTATCGATGCGATGAATTGATAGACCAGTTTAGTCTTAATAAGGTTCGTAATAGTTTAGCTAATGTATTAAGTGGCGGCGAACGGCGGAAGCTTGAGATTGCAAGAGCGCTGGTGACTAATCCATCACTAATATTGCTGGATGAGCCTTTCAGTGGAGTAGACCCGATAGCTGTCGAAGATTTGCAAAAGGAAATTTACCGTTTACGTGATAAAGGCATTAGTATCCTTATAACTGACCATAATGTTCAGCGAACGCTGGAAGTTGTCGATAATGCTTATATCATTAATGAAGGAACTGTTTTAGCGCAAGGTGCTCCCAAAACATTAATTAATGATGACCTGGTTAGAAAAACTTATCTTGGTCATACGTTCCGAGGCGATGAGTTCGACGATTAAGGCATAATATTTTAACCTGTTAAAATTGAATCAGGTACCCAGAGATGCTTGACCACCTTAAATATTTATGGACATTTCCAAAAGTTCCAATATTGATAGAGCTTTGCCTGATAGGCTTTGTAGTCTATTCGGTGATGCGTTTTTTACGTGGAACTGGGGGCGAAAGACTATTCAGGGGCGTGGTTTTTCTTTTAATAGGCTTTTGGGGCATCAATCTTTTAACTGACCGTTTAGGTCTGGAACGTATCGAGTTATTATTCAAATATTTTCTGGTTATGGTGTTCGTGGTTACAATTGTCGCATTTCAACCTGAAATTCGGCGAGGCCTGATGTATCTGGGAGGTACACGTTTTGGCCGACATGCCGGGACTGAAATTGAACAGGTAATTGAACACCTTGTGGATTCAGCTTCGGCTTTAAGCCGTAAGCAAATTGGTGCTATTGTTGCAATTGAACGTGACGTTAAGCTGGGCGATTTTATCGCCGGTGGCACGCCGATGGAGTCGATGGTTAGTGCCGAACTGCTAAACACAATATTTTGGCCAGGGTCACCTTTGCATGATATGGCTGTTGTTATCCGAAATAATCGTATTGCCGCTGCAGGGGTGCAATTGCCCTTGGCAGAACATGGCGGATATGACCGGCAGCTTGGTTCCAGGCATCGTGCGGCAATTGGTTTAAGTAAGGCAACCGATGCAGTAATCGTGGTTGTCAGCGAGGAAACGGGTAATATTTCTTTAGCTCTGAATGGCAAATTAACGCGTTTTTTGACTTTGGAACAGTTACGCCAGCAATTAATGGACGCAATGGTTGTTTCAAAGAAAAATGACAACTCAAAAACAGGAAATTAAACTGGGGAATTGTAATGGGAAATAAAACCAGTTTTGTGGGCAAATTAAAAACTTTTTTATTAGTGGTAATATTGAGTTTTTTGATCTGGGCATTTGCCGAAAGGGCGGTGACAACTGAAGAAACAGTTTCAGTAACATTAAAGCTTTTGCCCTCGGCCAGTGAAGATATTTTAGCCCAGTTTATCGACGAAAAAGGTTTGCCAATATATAATTCTTATCCGGTTAAGCTAACAGTTGAAGGTTCGACAAGTCGGGTTCATGCTTTGACTGAGGATTATTTGTCGGAAATAAAACTGGATATCGATAAAATCGCACCAGATGGTCAGCCCAAAGAGTATGCCAGGGCCGTTCTTGACCTTATCGGAGAAAAACTGAGTGCCAAAGACGGCAAAAGCTATTTGAAAGCGATTGATTCAGAACCTAAGAATCTCAAGTTTGAGATTATTAAATTAGTTAAAAAAGAAGTACCGGTAAGGGTTTATGACCAGGAAAATAAACTTTTGCCAGCAAAAGTAACCCCTGAAACAGTTTTAGCTTATGTTAGAAATGACCAGGTCATAGCCAAAGTTGAGCTGGATAATAAGCAAAGGCTCCAGTCTATAGGCACGGCACTGAAAACCCAGGCAGTGGTAGCACCGATACTGGATAGGCCGGCCCAGATATTTGATGTGGAAGTGATTTTAATTTCCAATCAAGGTCTTGAAAAGCAAACAATACCAAAGCCACGATTAGCTATCGTGATGCCGGTGCATATGATTGGCAAATATATGGTGGTTTTTGGCGAAAATCATGAAGCGGAGCTTGGTGTATATGATGACATTAGTTGCCAGGGCACAGCTGAGAGCCTAAAAGCCTATAAAGATTCAGATAAACATCTGCTTTTAGAAATATTTGATAAGGATATTGACCAGACATCAATTATTCGTGCTCCAAGTTATAATATTCCGGAGGGGGCAGATATGAAAATTACTAATCCCAAAGAAGACACCTTAACTTTTAGTATAAAACGTCTGGACCAGTTGCCAACAGCGGCAAATTCGGGTGGAACACCTTAAGAAAATACCATAGAATTTTTAAGTTTTTTGAAGCGGATGGCTCTTAGAATTCATTTGTATTAGATTAGTTAAAGCTTGTCTGTTTTATTGTCCGATAATATACTGTTAGTGTATGTTTTATGCGCAAAAAAGGTACAGAATCACAGAAACAGCATTTTACGGAGTAAATGATGGCTGACGTCCTTGACCAGGATGAAGTAGATGCATTATTGAACGCAGTTGCCGGGGGCGACCTGGAATCATCGGATGAGGATCAAGATGGTTCTGATGGGCAGATGGCAGGGGCGGCCCAGTCGGCTACCCCGGTTCAGTTAGATGTACATACTTATGATTTCAAAAGACCTGAGCGTGTCAGTAAAGATCAGATGCGAGCTTTGGAAGGTCTGCATGAAACTTTTGCGCGTAATTTTGGTGCTTTACTCAGTGGCTATCTGCGAACAATTATCGAAGTTAAAGTTCGTAGTACCGAACAGCTAACTTACGCTGAATTTACATATTCGCTTCCGACTCCAACTTCATTTTCACTTATGAGCTGCGAGCCGATGGAAGGTCAGATATGTATGGAAATCAGTCCGCTGATTATTTATCCGGTTATTGATCGGATGCTTGGTGGCGGTAATGCCGAGCTATATATTCCGCAAAGGCCCCTGACTCAAATCGAACAGAGATTAGCTAACAGAATTATTGATAGGGCAATTGATGCTTTGGCAGATGCCTGGCAAAATATTATCGAAGCAAAATTTGAAGTTATCCAACAGGAATCAAATCCCCAGCTAGTGCAGATTGTCGCTCCGAATGAAGTTGTTGTAGTGATAGGTTTTGAAGTGAAGATGGGGAATCGATCCGGGTCGATGAGCTTATGTTTCCCGTTTGCCGTTATCGAACCTGTGATGAGTCGCCTTACTAGTCAGGATTGGTTTAATTATCGCAAAAAAGAAATTGTTGGCGATAATAGGAATTATCTGGTCGAAAATCTGGGCGAGGCAAAATTGCATACCCGCTGTTACCTGGGGCGAACAACTATTAAAGTTAGCGAGCTATTGAACCTGGAAGTTGGCGATGTGCTCAAACTTAATAAAGAAGCCAAAAGCGATCTTATCATGCAAATCGAAGGTAAGAGTAAGTTTGCCGGAAAGATTGGACAATTCAAAGGCAGTCGAGCTTTTCGGGTAACCCGTAAATCCAAACCTGGTGAAAAAATTTAGCAATTTGCAAGTGGCCGGATATACAGTTATCACTTTGCTTGAAAATTTTTCGTGACGTCCTATAACTTCAAGACTTGGATGATCTAAGGTGATTTTTAATCGCTGACGATTTTGGTTCATATCCCTCACAGTTTTCAAAATATTGCATAATACCCCAAATATGACATATGCATCACATTTCATTTTAAGATTTATTACACTGTCATAGAAAATCTCAAATCGTGTATATTTTTTTCTATAGTAAAGTCATCGCTTAGTCGATGAAGAAAACGTATTATATCAGTTCGTTAACTTTTAAAAAGGAAGAGTGTAATGAAAAAATTAGTGATATTAACTGTAATGTTATCAATATGTTTATTAACAGATACTGTATTAGCTACGGCTAAATCATGGGTATCGACAAGGTATAAACCTGATGTCTGGTCTACCGGTTCTTCATATCGTTCACCAGTAACTCAAGGGCATCTGGATATCAGGTTGCTGATTGAGGACGCTACTTTTACCGAAGCGGTTTTCACTATCAAATATGATACGAGTATCGTTGATACAATTGGTACAGGCAATGTGCAGGATATTAGAACTGGTCTTGCACTGGCTTCGGTTATAACGGAAAATCTGGAAGGCACCTGGAAAAAATCAACAATTACTCTTTCAGGCGATATTACTATTGGCTCGATTCAGTATGAGTCCGATGCATTATTCAGGATTCGTTTTATACCGGTAGGCGAAGGCACGATGCCGGTTACTCTTTGGCCAGCGGCAAGATTTCCGCAAAGCTATAATACCTGCAGTTTGACACTTACCAATGGCATCGAGGAAGTTCAGCACGAACGTAAAGACTGGAATGATGGCACAACCTTATTTACATTCACTGACAAAACAAGTGCAAAAGTAATGTATCATTATGATATGAATTTTGGTACAGCGGTTCAGGGATATCTAAGGGTTGTTTACAATGATGACAGTGTAGTAGAATTCCATGAATCTGACCATGCTAAGGGCATTACCATTAATCCTGAAATGGGAGCATATTTTCTAACAGCTCAACCAGATGCATTATCACATTCAATGATTTTCCCCGGTTATGACAACTGGGAATCAATGGATCTGGTCAATGGCTATTCGTGGTCGTCTAGCCATTCACAACCATCGGGATTTTTTGAAGTTCCCGAACAAAACGAGGGTTTTCATGGTTTCCGCGCTTCGTCGGCAGATTTGGTAATGACTATCGGACAAATGGATATTGGGACTAATTTTGAAAGTTCAGGCTATATTGCCGCTCTTGCTGGTGATCAGGGTGGGATTTTAAGTAAAAACTTTACTTTTGCTTATGTGGATGACGACAATGTTCGTTTGACTATCGAAGGTGGACTGGAACCTGATTATTATAATCTTTATGTTTATAAGGATGGCAATGTGCTGGGTCGAACCTGGTTTGATGCTTCAGAATATTACCCAGCAACCATTACTGTTAAAGATGAAAACGATCAGCCACTTGAAGGGGCTGAGGTTGTGATCCCATATTGTTTCTTCGAATGTATGTATATTCGTGAAATCACTAATGCCCAAGGACAGGCAGTTTTTGAGGTGCCGGGTAATCCAGACTGGGGTCAATATTATGACCTTAGGGTTTTGCATGATGGCTATGAAAATAGCGTTGATTCATTTGAAGTTTATGACCAGGGTCCCGAAGTTAATATTATCATGATACCGGCTGTGAGCTATAGTTTGGAAAATTTTGCCAGCTTTGCCGGGCAGTGGTTAATGCAGGATTGCTTATGGTCTGGTGACTGTGAAGGTGCTGATATGAATATTGATGGCACTGTGGATATTCAAGATATGGTGCTGTTTTTTAACCGTTGGCTTAAAGATAATTAATATCAGTTGAAAACTAATAGGTAGGAATACCGTATTAAAATTATTGTGTCATTTCTGCCCGCGTAGAGATGACACTTTTTTTTATTTCGATTATTTTGCCATAATTAATGATAAAAACTTTTAATTAATAAGCTTTTATCAAAGTAGCTTCAGGGTAATAGTGGTTTAGGATTTGGACAGAATTTTTACCCATGATAGCCATCTGTTGTGAACCCCATTGGCATAATCCTACGCCATGGCCCCAGCCTCTGCCATTAGAGAAAATCCAGTTTTTGCCATCATCGGTTAATTTATACCAACTGCTTAGAACAGGGTTTTCAGCGGTAGTGATGGCCAGTCTTAATTCACTGGCTTTCAAGTTTGCCGTTCGACCAGTTGAGCCATAAAGTTTAACCGATTCCAGCCGACCAGAATTAGCAATTGATTCAATTTCAATTTGATTAATTTGCCCTAGTCCGGCCAGACTTGGGTATCTTTGGATGATTCGCTGGGACGCAACTTTTTTTGAAATCGAAACTGTTTTCCATTGATATCGTCCAGCTGGGGCAATGCTTTTACAATATGGACAAGGCACGCCTTTTAGTGGAGTAAGATTTTCATTAAAAACAGCCGAAGCGTCCTGAGTGTGGCCACCACAAATGGCGCTATAATAAGTTGGAAATAATTTTTCCTGACCGGGTTCGCCGAAAGCTAAAACGATGCCAGCGGTTTCACGGACTGCTTGTGAAGCGCGAGAAGTTTCCTTGGCGATTCCGCCATAAGCCTGGGATGCCTGGGTCGCCTGCATGTCCCATTTATAATGAGCATTATCGCAGAATCTTTGATATAGAGCATAGGTCCGGGCGATAATAGCCTGGGCTCGTAAGGTTGGCATATTCCAGCTCGAATAAGATTCGCTGCTGACAACACCCAAAAGATAATCTTCCATGTCCAGGGCATTGACCACATAGAATTTTGGCCCGGCCTTGGCAAATAAACGCATTGAACCTCGATATGCAGAGCGTTTTCTATTGGCAGTGCTGTAGCTGATGGTATTGTCAGAAAGTGGCGATATTTCGATATGCTGACTGTGTGCTATAATATTAGATTGGGGTTTATGACTATCAGCGATAATCCATTGACCAGCGGAGTTTTTGATTTTGTAAGTAACTCCGCCAGGCAAAGTTGCCAGCACCGCAGATGTTCGGGCATTGGGCCATCTTGATTCCAGTTGGCGGATTTCTAATAAACCGCTGGAATAAAAATCAACAGATTCAGTTGTATCCAATAAAATCCTGACATTAGTAATCAATTTGGCATTGCCAAGAGCATTTTTGTTGGTAGCATGAGGATAACCCGGCAAATCAGATTCAGGTAGATAGCAACTAACCAGAGCGACAACAACAGCTAATAACACTGAAGCTGCTATCCAATAATATTTTGGAATATATTTCAGTGTCATATTAAACTCCGTTATATTTAGATTATGAAAAGCCCTCCGCCAAAATGGGAGGGCTTTTAAATTTATTACATTATTATAAACTCATTGTGCTTAGTCTTCTAGTTTGCGAAGAGACACTTCTTTGATTTGTAATTTTTCCCGCACTTCATCAAGCGAAGTCATGCCGAAATTCTTACAGCCCAAAAGTTCAGCTTCAGTATGGTTACACAGCTCTCCCAGGGTTACAATATTAAGTCTTTCCAGACATTTGCGTGAACGAACCGAAAGACCCAGGGTATTAATCGATTCGGCATAAATACCTTCTTCGGCAGTATCTGGTTTGGCAAGTGAAACATGCTTGCGAACAGATTTTTTATTGTCTTCCAGCATTTGTCCCAGGGTAAGCCCTTTGGAATTAAGAATAACTTTAATCTCATAAAGGGAAGTTTCACCAAAGTTTTTATATGCAAGTAATTCCGGTTCGGTAACTTTAAGCAGGTCACCAAGGTAGCGTATATTCATCTTCTTGAGACAATTGCGTGAACGGACTGAAAGTTCAAAATCAGAAATTGGAATTTCCAGAACTTTATTTCTGCGGTCGCGTTTACGTTCCTGATCTTCGTCATAATACATGGTCATTGAAGATTCGATATCTTTTTGGTACAGTCTGGCACGGGTATGATTAGGCCAGGCACTTAATACTCTTTTGACACAATGCATGGCGTGTTCGTTTTGGCCCAAAGCTTCATAAACCACCGCAAGGTTCAATAAAGCATTAACTTTTGCATTACCGCAGGCAACACATTGTTTATAATAGTCAAGAGCAAATGCTTCCTGGCCGTAAAGGTCCAATAGGAAAGCTAAATGGAATAATGCCTGAGAATGCTTACGGTCCAGCTCGACAGCTTTTTCCAGTTCATTGACGCAACCTTGATGATCGCCATTAGCTTCGTGTAGGCGGCCAAGTTGATAATGATATTCTGCCCGGATATCACCAAGTCTGGAAGCTCTTTTGAGTCTTTCTCCAGCTTCCTGGAGTTTATCGGCTTGACGCAAGGTGTCAATTACTGCCATCGCAACATCGAATGGGTCGCAACCTTTGGTTTCTGCCTGGTCAAACTGGGCAACAGCCAGGTCGTATTGGCCTGTGAATTTCAAACACATTGCTCTTAAAAAAGCATGGGCAGCATTTGAAGGTGCTTTTTCCAGCCAGGTGAGGGCTTCGCTATAGTGTTTCATGGCAAAAAGACCCTGAGCAACTTTCATAGCTAAACCTGGTGAAGCTTCTAGATCTGATCTGGTTTCAAGGTTTTCATTTAGATATTCGGCAAATTTTAATTGCTCAAATTCACCTTTTCTGGCATTTTCTACCAAAAGGTCAAACTGCTTGATAGTTAATGGTGAATCATCAATTAAAAGATTTTTAAAATTAAATTCTTCTACTGAATCTAAGCCTTCTGTTGAAGTCATATTTTACTCCTAAGTAAAAAATCGGTTTGCTACTGTCTCTGGCCAAGCTGGCCCAACAGAAATATGTATATATTATTGTTGGCTGTCCAAAATGACGATTAATATATTATACCAAATGCAGGATATGAGGAATTTGTGCTGACAATTGATATAGAGTCAATGTCTATCAAAATCGGTCACATCGGCAATTATTCGATAATTATAACTTAGATTTCAGATAATACAATAGTATTTACCCCAGTAAAAGCTAGTGACAACCCTTGTATTATTCGACTTTGGTAGTGCCAAATTGAATATTTATCATATTTTTTTGTTTTATCTTTGTAGATTTGGCGATATTGAATAACAATATCAATGTTAGGCTTTGAATACAACATTACCACGATATACAGGCAATACAGTTGAACGAACGATATTATTTCATTATAAATCCCATGTCAGGATCACATCTTGATGTAACAGGCCTAAAAAAGCTGTGTCAATGGCTAAAAGAACAAGGAAAATATGTCCGGGTCGATCTTACTGAATCAATGGAACATGTTGGTCAATTGACCAGTAGAGCTATCGCAGAAAATGCCACCACGGTAATTGCTGCCGGTGGCGATGGCACCATAAGAACGGTGATCGATGCTATGGCTGGCAGTGAAATTCCGATTTTGATTGTACCCAGTGGTACCGAAAATCTTTTAGCTGGTGAAGTTGGCCTTGATGGGTCAATTGAAACTACCGCAAATACTCTTTTAAATGGTAAAATTCAAAAGATTGACTTGGGAAATGCCAATAATATTCACTTTATGGCCATTACCGGGGTGGGTTTTGATGCTGAAGTGGTCAAAAGAGTACACTATAATCGCCGTGGGCACATTACTCATACTAATTATATCAGGCCTTTGGTTCAAACCTTTCTTGAGCATAAATTCCCGTATTTGACCGTCGAAATCGACGGAGAAATTGTCTGTAATGAACCAGCAATGGCCTTTGTAAGCAATATTTCAAGGTATGCCGTTGGATTGGGTATCGCTAAAGAGGCTAAGATGGGGGATGGCTTTCTAGATGTCACAATTTTCAAGTGCAGGGGTAAAAGGCAATTAGCCAAACATGCTATCAATACTGTCCTTAATCGCGATGGTGTCAATACCATCCGTCAAAAATGTAAAAAAGTCATCATTTCCAGCCCGCAGGAAAATGTTTATACCCAGATCGATGGAGACCCAGGGCCACAATTACCCTTGAAAATAGAGGTTATCCCCGCTGCGGCTAGACTTTTGGTACCACCGGGTGATATGACGCCGGTGAGATACTATCATCTCAAAAAATGGTTCCTCCGCTAATTAGGGCTCGCTCAATAAATCATAATTTATATCTCCAGAAGCTAAATGGAGACAAGGTATGCCTTGTCTCTACAGGATTCAGTATGGGCACAGTCCATCGGAGACGTAGTGATTTTGAGGTAATACTTTACTTTTTAAGTAAATCGGGGATAATAGCATTCCTGACAATGACTATATTGTATTAGAAAGTAATTATATGACTCAATCAATTATAATCGGTGGCAATGGTATTGGCGAAGTTATCTTAGGTGGCGACCAGAAAATGTTCGTGATGGCCGGGCCTTGTGTTATCGAAAGCAAAGATATTTGTTTTGAAATTGCAATGGAAATGATAGCGATAGCCGATGCGCTTGACATAGGCTATGCATTCAAGGCCAGCTTTGACAAGGCCAACCGTACCAGCATCAGCAGTTTTCGGGGCCCGGGGTTGGAAAAGGGGTTGGAAATCTTAGCCGACATTCGCAAAAGTCTTAATGTCCCGGTTGTTACTGATATTCATCTGCCAGATCAGGCTCAAGCAATTGGCCAGGTTGTCGATGTCATTCAGATACCAGCTTTTCTTGCTCGTCAAACTGATTTATTAGCCGCCGCGGCAGCAACAGGAAAAGTTGTTCAGGTAAAAAAAGGGCAGTTCATGGCTCCATGGGATATGGAAAATGTCATTGGCAAAATCAAAGACAGTGGCAATGACAAAATTACATTAGTCGAGCGTGGCAGCAGCTTTGGCTATAATAGACTGGTTTGCGATATGACAGGGATTTGCGAAATGAAAAAATTCAACCGTCCGGTCATTATGGATGCCACCCATTCCACCCAACAACCCGGCGGGCTAGGCAACAGTTCCGGCGGCTCACCAGAATTTGCCCCGGTATTAGCTCGCTGCGCGATGGCTGCCAAAGCTGATGGCCTATTTATCGAAACTCACCCGGAGCCATCCAAAGGCTTAAGTGATGCGGCATGTATGATGAAGCTGGAAGATATGAAACCAATGCTGAAACAATGTCGCGATATATTTCAACTGGTAAGACAACAAGGATAAGAATGTTAAGAATATTAGGAATAGCAATTGCGGCGCCTCTGCGATTGATTTTGAAATTAGTGGGTACGTTTTATAAACAAATACCATTTGGTTTTTATCAATTACTGTACAAACTCAGTGGCGATAGCGACGATGGCAATTTGATGATTATCAGAAAAGCTATCAGTCAGGATTATGGTGGGGCGATGGATGTCGCCAGGGATTTATTTGAAAAAACCGGCGATTGCAAATTTATTAATATGGCCATCACATTTGCTATTCACATTTATCGTGATATGGATTTGGCCAAACAATTAATCGATATTGGCATGGCCGAAGGTAAATCCAATCAGGAACATGTTCTGTATTTTATGATTTGGCTGGCTGAATATGTCGATGGCATCGATGAAGAAGCCGCCATCGAAGATATGCTAAGTAGAAATGATGTTCCAGTGAATTATACCGAATTGGCATTAATTGAAAAAGCTGATTTGCATATGCAAAAGCAGCAATGGGATCAGGCCGAAAAACTCGCTGACCGTGTCCTTGGCATTCATCATAGCGATAGTGCCCATTGGGTAAAATGGATTTGTAATAGTGCCACAGAGAATCAGGCTCAGGCTCAGAAACACTTTGAAATTTTCGCCAAAAGCCCTAATAAATCCAATTTTCTTTATATGATATCACAAGGATGGTATTATTTAGGCCAATATGAGCAGGCTTATGAGGATTTGCAAAAAGCACTCCAGGGTGGCTATCTGCCCAATATGGTTACGAAAACCATGAAAAACTTTATGGCTCAATACCAACAAAATTCTGGCGATGCCAGTTTTGCATAACAGGAATAACAATGCTTAATATTGAACGAATGCTACCGATGCTGCCGGGCTTAATTATCGGGTTGACTATTCATGAAACCGCTCATGCATGGATGAGTTATAAATTAGGTGATGGTCTGGCTCAAAAAAGAGGGAGGATTAGTCTGAACCCTTTTGCCCATCTTTCTTTGCTGGGAACCCTTGCACTCTTTTTCATTGGCTTTGGCTGGGCCAAACCAGTTCCGATTAATCCTTTTAATTATAAACATCCCAAACGTGATATGCTGCTGACTTCGCTTGCCGGGCCTTTTTCTAATTTATTGTTGGCGAGTTTGACTTTGGGATTTTTTCATGTAGCTCCGGTTGAATTATTCCCTGCATATATTTACCAGGCACTGGTTGGCTTATATTTGATAAATCTGATTTTAGCCATGTTGAACCTGCTTCCTTTTCCGCCTTTAGATGGCAGCCAGATATGGCTCAGTCTGATCCCCGGCATAAAACCGACATTAAAAGCCAAATGGCAAAGCTTAAGCACCATTGTGTTAATAGTTTTCATATGGAGTGATGGTTTTTCCAGAATCATTAGTCCGCTGATTGGGCATCTGCTGGGATTGCTGCCAACTGTCTGATAAGTTTTGGAAGTTAAAGGATAATTTGAGTTTATAATAAGCAGGAGATTTTCATGGCTCATTCTACTTTGGATTCTAAGAAGATAATTGATACGATTGGCCAGTTGAAACTGCGTATTGATGAGCGATTTCCCAGTAGCGGTATTGGCACAGTTTGCGACGAGTTAAGAGGCATCGCAAAAGAGGCTAATGAGACAGTCGAGTCAATACAAAAAACTCATATTGGTTATCGAATACTGGTTTTCTTATTTGTATTTATTTTGATTTTTATCGCCTATATAGGTCTGGGTAAGTTCCGAGCGGATGAAAGTGATGTAACGGTATTTGATATGGTTCAGGTATTAGATGCGGCATTTAATGTTATTTTGCTGATAGGTGGTGCGATTCTTTTTTTGGTATCTATAGAAAACCGGGCCAAGCGAAGTAAAACCATTCAGGCTGTTAACAAGCTTCGCTGTATCGCTCATGTAATAGATTCTCATCAATTGACTAAGGACCCTTGTTATGCTGAAAGCAATGCCACTCGCACAGTCCATTCGCCTACACGAAATATGGATAGTTTTCAGTTAGGTAGGTATTTGGATTATTGTACGGAAATGCTCTCACTGGTCAGTAAAATCGCTTTTTTGTATGTTCAGGATTATCATGATCCTATCGCGACAAATGCTGTTAATGATTTGGATGATTTGACCAATGGTTTAAGTAGAAAAATCTGGCAAAAAATTATGACGATTAAAAATGAGTCGGCTAAAGTTTTATAATAACTAGTCTTGGCTATAGATTAATTTTGACTATGAAACAAATAAAAGAACTCGAAATACTGATAGGATCTAAAATCCCTAGAATTGAAATGTCGCAATTTGACAATATTATTCCATTTACTTGTTATGTGGTTAAAAATAAGGAAGTTGTATTGCTTTCTCTGAGTTATTGTGATCTTATTGATATACCTCCGTTAGAGAATATGCATTCAATCAAGGAATTATATCTCTATGGTAATCATATATCGGATATTAGTGGTATTGCTTCGATGAATGCTTTGGAGGTATTGAAATTAGCTGAAAATGATATTAAAAATATTGAGCCTTTGCAAAAGCTTCATGGTTTGAAGAAGCTTTCAATTTGGAATAACCAAGTTGTAGATATTCGACCACTCAGTGGCCTTGTTGATTTGGAATATTTAAGTATAGGAGATAATAATGTCGATGACATTTCTCCATTGCGGGATTTGTGTTGTTTGAAGGGTTTGTCAGCGGGAGGGAATCAAATCGCCGATATCGCTCCATTCGAATGCTTGAAAGATCTAACAGAATTGTTTCTAGAGAGAAATATAATAGCTGACATTTCTATTCTGAGTAGTCTGATAAAATTGAAGAAACTGTGGTTTGGTTTTAATCACGTTAGAGATATATCTGCATTGAAAAGTCTGAAAGATTTGATGGATTTTTCAGCTGGAAATAATATGATAGAGGATATTGGCCCAATATCTTTTTTAGATAAATTAGAGGAGTTGATGTTACAAGCAAATGATATTTGCGATATCACGGCATTAAGCAAATTGCATAAATTACGTTTTTTGTGTTTATGTCAGAATCGAATATCTAACATGTCACCAATAAGTTGTTTATCAAATCTTAAAATGATAAATCTTGAAGGTAATCAGATAAAGCAGATCCCTGCTTTAGGTGATTTGAAGATGATGCAAGTATTAGATGTCAGAAATAACCTAATAGATAAAAGCAATATAGACAATAATACAACTAAATTAGAAATTAAAATTAATGAGGAACCTTTTTGGTGTGAAGATGAGGGTAGTGGCATATATATTTAAATTATGAATACTAATATCAATATATCTGCGATTGCTTACCTGTTTTTTTTAAGATTTTTATATGCCCAATAATTTATAATTTCGGATTTACTATTGCTTTTTTATGGGACCATGTTATGCTGTAAATGTTGATTTTCAGTTGTTTTGTAGCATCAGATTAAGTCAGCGGCACTATCAGTCGATGCTGGTAGTATGAATTATGTTTCGGAGCAAGTTATGCCTTATAGTTATATGGACATGCAGGCACTTTCGCGTTTTTTGGGGATGGACATCCGTAAAGCTCGCAAAGCCGCTCAGCGTGGTGATATACCTTGTCAAAAAGTTGGTGGCCAACTACGGTTCAATCGCGCCGAGGTAACCGAATGGCTTCAACAGCAGATGGGCTCCATGCAAAAATCCAATCTGCAAGATCTGGATAAAGGCATAGCCGCCGACCGTGAGACTGATGCTACCGATATGTTAATTTCGCCGCTGCTTCGTAATGAAGCAATCTGTGTAGACCTCCATGCCCGCACCAAAAAATCTGTTCTCAGCCAACTGACCAAACTGGCTGAAAGCACTGGCCTGCTTTGGGACAGTGAAGGGCTTAATGAATCACTCATTCAACGTGAAGAACTATGTAGCACCGCCATGCCCGGCGGGATCGCTATCCCCCATCCGCGTAAACATGACCAGTATATGCAGGAAGATACAATTCTGGTTATTGCCCGAACCGGTAATGGTATTGGCTTTGGCTCGCCTGATGGTGGGATGACTGATTTATTCTTTATGCTCTGCTCGCCTGATGACAGGCATCATCTACATATTCTGGCCAGACTTTGCCAGATGTTATATGAAAATGATTTTGTTAATCAGCTGAGATATGCCGTTGATGCAGATGAAATTTGCAATCTCATGATCACTCGCGAACAGGAAATCCTTGCTCAGCACTAAATTCCCTTTTCTGTTTTTGTATTATTCATTTCATTTATTGACAATTTCTAATATTTAGTTAAACTGGTTTTGTTATTTCAAAAATAATTCTTTTAAGGGAAGTGAAGCTGATGGCTGAATTTGCAGGTGACAAAAAAGTTGGACAATCAATTCTGGGCCCTGCCGAAACGAAATTCAAAAACGCATGCGTGCCCCATATCCCCAAATGTATTGAAACCTATCATCTGACCCTAACAACAATATTATGGTCAGCTGGCACGGTTATTTTTGGTTGGCTGGCCAAAGAAAATATCGCCTGGATCTGGGGTATATCAGCTATGATACTTTTGCAGTATATCACCGATTTGTTCGACGGTGCTGTGGGCCGATACCGTGATACCGGTCTGGTCAAATGGGGTTTCTTCATGGACCACTTTTTGGATTTCATATTTTCCTGTTCGCTGGTGGTAGCTTATGCCATGATGGCACCGGATGGCATGACTTATTATTTCTTTGGATTGATAATTTGTTCCGGGGCTTTTATGGTGAATTCTTTTTTGAATTTTGCCTCTACCAATGAATTTGAAATTTTCTTTTATGGCATAGGACCAACCGAAGTTCGTGTGGGATATATTGCTATGAATACCATAATATTTTTCTTAGACACAGGCATTTTCAAAATATGGGTGCCGGTTCTATTGATCATAAACGTCATCGCCCTGACATTTATGATCTGGAAAAGCCAATGGAAACTCTGGCAGATCGATATGGAAGCTAAAAAGGAAAAAGATTCCAAAGCAACTTAGAGTTTGTGTCATGCGTAGTGGCCATGTTCCTGCCAGAATTTGTGCATCAGCTCGTATCTTTCAAGATTCATACCGGAATATACGCAATTGCTGGTTGAGAAAATATAGCCACCGCCGGGCATCCCATGTTCCAGTGCGTATTGCGCTGACTCTATTACCTGCTGATCGGTTCCGGTATCCAGCAAGCCACAATTTACATTTCCAATCAAACAAACTTTATCGCCAACTCGCTTTTTAACTTCAGCGATATCAACTTTGCCTTGTGGGTCGATACTGTGCAAGGCGTGAGGGTTGGCACTTACCAATGAATCAAGAATAGGCATGATATTGCCATCGGTATGTTTGATGACATAATAACCCATTTCACGATAGCCAGCGATTAATTCTGCCAGGTAAGGAGTAACAAATTCATCGAACATTTTAGGCGAAAGGAAAGGCCCGTTATTGAAGCAATAGTCACAACATAAGGCAAAGCCATCCAGAGTCCCATATTTTTTCATGCCAAGAGCCGCTTCAAGCGTATCTTCAACGGTGCGTTTAGCATGGTCTTTCATTTCCTGAGGTTTGTCGGCTATGTTTTCGACAAATTCCATCATTTCACTGCCATTGGGTATGGCATAGGTGGCATCGCCATGCATCATGGTGAAATAATCCATACCTGAAAGCTCGCGGATTTTTTCAAAGGCTTTGGCATTTTCTAATTCAGGTTTGTCAGTTTTATAATCAGGCCCGTGATAGAAAATTGCCGAATGATTATAATGTCTAGCGGTCATAACATAAGTTTCAGCTACATCGTTTCGCTGAAGTTCACGTTCATGTTCGGTCATTTGTTGCCATTGCTGAAAAACCCGATGCAGAGGATGCACTTTGCCAAAAGCTTCCATTGTTAAATAGAAAACCAGTTCAAAATGAGGTACCAACCCCGGAGGTTGTTTGCCTTCCAGGGCCATTATAAATTTTTCTCGAGGAGTCATATTTTCCACCAATAATTATTTATGTTGTTAATCTTTGGATTGGCCTTGGAATCCTTTTTCTTTTCCACCGGGTAAATAAGTTCCCACTACATTTTTAACATGTGCCTGAGATGCCATATTTTTCATTTTAGCTAAAATTTCAGGTTTATCTTTGGCAATATTAATTTTTTCTTCAATATCTTTAGCCAGATCATATAATTCAAAATCTTTGTTAGTGCCGGGTCGAACCATTTTATAATTGCCCAAACGAACAGCTACCTGGCCACCCATTTCCCAATATAGATATTCATGTTGCTTTTGTTTTTTAGAATTATCCAACAGAGTCGGGGCAAAAGAAATTCCATCAATATCATTTGGAGCTTTAGTTCCAGTTATATCGCTTAAGGTAGCCATCACATCTGGAAAATATCCCAGGTGGTTACTTACCTGCTTAGCTTTGATTTTGCCGGGCCAGCGAACAATAAATGGAATTCGCAATCCACCTTCATAGAAGTTGCCTTTGCCGCCCCGGAATCTTTCATTGGTTGCCGGGTTCAAATTTGGTCCGAAAAATCCATGTGGGTATGGTGGGTTTTTAGGTTTTGGCTTGCTGGGGTCGCCATTATTAAAATATGGTTGACCACCATTGTCGCCACAGAAAAATACTAGCGTATTATCATCAATGCCAAGCTCGTCAAGCGTCTTGAGTATCTGGCCAACTTGTCGGTCGATCATTTTTATCATGGCAGCATATACTTTGGCATCGGTTGGCTTTTGTTGGCCGGCGGTCCAGTCTTTGTCTTTATAATCTTTCCAGGCTGGATCATCTTTAGGAAAACCCCAAAGCCCGTGTGGCGGTGTCCATGGGCAATAACAAAAGAAAGGTTTATCCTTATTACTGCGGATGAATTTTGTCGCTTCTTCAAATATCCGATCCTGGGCAAAAGTTTCACCTTCATAATAATCACCGGTGTTACCTTTAAGATATTCTTTTTTGCTATTGCGTAACAGGTAACGAGGATAATAAGAATGGGCGTGCACCTGATGATAATATCCATAGAACAAATCAAAGCCGTGTTTTTCTGGTACCCCGGTGGTGCCGCAATCGCCCAAGCCCCATTTGCCAAAACCTCCGGTAGCATAGCCAGCCTGTTTTAAAGTTGAAGCAATGGTAGGCTCGCCTTCCAGTAATGCCATCCCGCCGCCATTAGCACGAACCGTTGTATGGCCGAGGTGTTTACCGGTCATCAGCACGCTTCGAGTCGGTGCGCAAACGCATCCACCAGCGAGCATCTGGGTGAATCGCATCCCTTCAGAGGCCATCCGATCAATATTTGGTGTAGAAACTTTGGTATTACCCATGCATGAAAGTTCAAAATATCCCAGCTCATCCAGCATAATATAAATTATATTCGGTAGCTTTTTATTGTCGGAATTTTGAGCTTTCGCTACACAACTCGGAAGTATTAAGGTACTTGCTGTTACCCCGCAATATTTGAGAAATTTTCTACGTTCCATTTTTTCGCTTTCTTATAGTTGTATTTAATTAATAGTTATTTTTGATTCAGTTACAGCTATTGCGTTTTCTATATTTGAAGAAGAAGTTTTAATTGTGATTTTGCCGGGCTGAGTAGTTGCCTGCAAAAGGATTGTTGCAATACCAGCTTCAGCGTTAATGGTAGCTGGGCCAATGATATTAGCTGGCCCTTCAACTTCAAATGTTATTTCATTGGCAGCCAAATAATTTGGATTACCATCTTTATCAACTAATGTAGCATGAACGAATATAACATCGCTGCCGTCGGCTGTCAAATCAATACCGAAAGTATCAAAATTAATCTTCATCGCAACAGGTTCACCAGCTGTTATGACAGAATTTTCAGTAACTGCCTTACCATCGATATAGCCAACTGCTTTTAATGTACCCTTGGCCCAGAGGATATCAATAAAAGTAAATGGCCCGTGGTCGAGGTTTTCGCTATTACCCCGGTCAAATGGATTCCCGCCGGTATAGCGTGGCCCATATTCAGTTGATGGCCCATTATCAGGTTTTTGTTTGCCCAGTGATTTGCCATTGAGAAATAATTCAACTTCGTCGCAATTTGAATATGCGATTACCTTAGTTGGCGATTGCCTTTGATTCCAATAATTTGCAATATAAACCATCGGTCCATTTTCTATTTTCGGTAATTGAACTTTCGGGTCTCGTTGACTTTGATAAAAATAATAAGTGAACTTAGGAATGCGGAAGATGTCTGATGCCCCGGAAGCTTCGATATTTTCCGAGCCGCCACGATTATGGTCAAACATCAGCCAGGTCGCACAACCTGCCGTCCAGGGATATTGCCCCTTATAACGGTTCAGCGACCACTGAAAATTCCAGGCCGATTGTAGCAGGCCTTTTTCTCCATCCCGCCGATATTGCCTTGACGTAGAATAATGGCCACCAAATTCGAAATCACCATATTCACGAATGATACCAGCTTTATCTGGTTGGGCATCCTGAGGGCGGGTGATATCTTCTTTCCATTGATTATAGCTGACATCCCAACATTTTGCACCATAGGGATCACCACAGGCAAAACATTGCGCCCCGGGGAATTCCTTATGGGTAATTTCATAAGCGGTGGTTTCCAGCTCTTGTGGTGCCCAGGACTCATTTAGTACAACTTCCCAAAGCGCGATTGAGGCATGGTTACGATCCCGACGAATCATATCCCGAACATTTTGATAAACCCGCTGGATGAATACATCAGATTTATTGAAAAACTGCCAACCAGGAATTGGCTCAACAACGATCATTCCTAATTCATCACAGGCATTTAATACAGAAGGATCTTGCGGGTAATGGCCCAACCTCAGAAAATTAAATCCGGCATTGCGAATCCGCAGAATATCACGATATTGAGCATTTTTCGAAAGCGCATTTCCGATATAAGGATGTTCCTGATGGCGATTGGTTCCCAATAGATAGACAGGCTTGCCATTAACTTTAAAGCCAGCATTGCGGGTAAACTCAAACCAGCGAATGCCAATGCGAGTTTGAATTTCATCTACAGCTTTATCATCTTTAAGAACTGTCGTAACTAGCGTATAAAGATAAGGATTGTCAGGCGACCATAAATTGGGATTGGTAACGGTAAGTGATTGTGAGAATTGATTGTCATTATTAGCCGCGACATTAACTATATCAGATTTTGCATTTAAAATTTCCTTGCCATCTCTATCGATTAACTTTTGCTGAATTATTGTATTGGCTGCAGCGCTATCGCAATTTTGTACATGAGTTTTGATATTTACAGTTGCCTGCTTTGTCGATACATCTGAGTATGTTACAAATACTCCACCGGAAGCTTCCAGGTTCGCTGCAACCGGATCGGTTATATGCAGTTTATCGCTGACGATAAAATTCACATCGCGATAAATTCCATGATAATAAGAAAAGTCAACGCCAGCCAAAGGCTTGCCCGGTGGAATTTCTGGGTGGTCATAATTATCCAATTTCACTGTTATCGAATTTTTACTGCCATAATTTACCACATCAGTGATGTCAATCATAAAAGGCAGATAACCGCCAGCGTGCTGGATTAGATGTTTACCATTGATCCAGACATCAGCCAGCTCCATAGCCCCTTCAAATTTAATGAAAAGTTTTTTGCCTTTCATCTCATCAGTTACATCAAAAGTTTTTTTGTAAAAGCATATCCCCTGCCATTGATTATTGACGACCAAAGGTTCAATATAAGCAGTGTGTGGCAGTATTACATTTTCCCATGGTTTATCTTTTAATACAGCCAATTCTTCTTGGAGAGTTTTGACTTTTTCACTATCTTCAGATTCACTTATATCATCAACGTGTAAAACTGAAAATTGTGCTTGCCAGTCCGAAGCCTTTTCCCGGTCATCAATTTTTAAAAATCCTAGTTCTGCCACCGATGCAAAATCAGCACCATTAATTGCATCCAGCGCGACAAATTTTACATAGCGTGCTTTGACGGGTTTAGCCAGTGTTACGATTTGCAGCCGTTTTTCATTTGCAAATTTCCCTTGTGTCAAGGCACTGCTCCAATCGTTTTTATTATTGGAAGCATATAATTCAAAATGGGAGATCATCCCATTGTCGCCTTGTTGACGCGGCAGATAAGTCAGGCCCTGCAGATTATATTCGTCACCTAAATCAATCACCAGCTCATGAGGATATTTATCTGCTGTCCCTTGCCACTTGGTATGCCAGAAACTATTAGGGTTGCCATCAAAAGCATTATCCGCAGAGTTTTGCTCAGCCTGGGTTTCTTCGCTGGAGACAGAAATGATTTCCCAGTTGTCCCGGGGTACGAGGAATTTCTCATCAATAGGCTTTGGCTTATCATTTACCCGGACGAATTGCCAGTCATGGTTGAAATTTTTAATTAATCGGGTTTGCCCTTGGTTTTGTTCCCGCTCAAATGAATCGTTTGGGGCATCTTTGTTACAGCCATATATTACAAAAGCAAACAAAGCGATTAATAATGTCAAAAAAACTTTCATTGATTTCATGTCCACTCCTAAAGATAGAATGTTTAATATATTTTATTACCCATTTTGAGTATAAAAATATTATTTCAGTAATCTACCATGATAGTAATGAAAAATGAAAGTCTTTTTGCCAGCTGTTATTCTTTAAACCAGTGTTGGCTTTTCAAACATATTTTTACCAGCATCAACATTACCGGCACTTCAATCAAAACTCCAACTACAGTAGCCAATGCCGCCCCCGATGATAAACCAAACAGCATCGTTGCCGTTGCGATAGCCACTTCAAAATGATTTGATGCCCCGATCATAGCTGACGGTGCGGCATCTTCATATTTCAGTTTCATTATTTTACTTAGTCCATAACCCAGCCCAAATATTAAGACTGTCTGCAAAAATAATGGGATCGCCAGCCAGAGGATTGTCATAGGCTTATTTAAGATAGTCTCACCTTTAAAGCTGAATAATAGCACCAGGGTCACTAGCAATGCCACAATTGTAACAGGTGTCAAAAAATGTAGAAACTTTTCTTTGAACCATTCGATTCCTTTGAAGCTGATAATGAATTTTCTTGTTAAAAATCCAGCCGCCAGAGGCAACGCCACATAAATAGCGATCGAAAGCAGCAAAGCCTGCCACGGCACCGGCAACTTTCCAATCCCCAGTAAATATCCGCCCAATGGGCCATACAGTAATAGCATTGCCAGTGAATTAATCGCGACCATCACCAAAGTATGGCCAGCATTACCTTTTGCCAAATGCCCCCATACAAGAACCATTGCCGTACAAGGCGCAATGCCCAACAGGATACAGCCTGCCAAATAGCTGCGCCATAAAGGAACTTCCAGTTTGAATTGGCCATTAGCGTCTTTAACAACAATCCCATCACCATGGACCTGGCCTTCGATGCGTTCAATACCAACCGGAAGCTTCACTAAATCTTTTTCGTCAGGTCCGATAAATCCGTGAAAAAGTGTACCCAGGAAAAATATAGCGATAGCGTACATAGTAAAAGGTTTGATTGCCCAATTAATAAATAATGTCAATCCAACCGGCTTGAGGGTTTTGCCAGCCTTTAGCACCTCGGCAAAATCAATCTTGACCATGATCGGGAACATCATCAGAAACAGGCATATTGCAATCGGAATCGAAACCACAGGAGCACCATTGACCATGATAGCCATTCCGTCAAGAGTTCCAGCCAACCCCGGAGCCAGTTTGCCCAATGCAATCCCGCCAATAATACATAAACCGACCCATACTGTCAGATATCTCTCAAATATATTCATAACTTTAACCGTCTTTCTAGCTATTTAAGCTTTCTGGCAGGGTTTCAACAAAATTCTTTATTTCATCTCTTACCCGGCGATAGCAATCCAGAGCTTCTTGTTCATTTTTTGCTTCTTTGGCTAAGCGTGGCGGGTCATCAAAGCCAACATGTACAACTTTGGTTTTACCATTAAATACCGGACAGCTTTCGTTGGCATGGCCACAAACTGTAACTACATAATCAAATTCAATATCATCAAATTCGCTCAAAAGCTGACTTTTATGCCCACTGATATCCACTCCGGCTTCGGCCATCACTTTCAACGCATTAGAGTTTAATCCATGGGTTTCTATTCCAGCTGAAAATGATTCAATTACATCACCTTTTAAATATCTGGCCCAACCTTCAGCCATCTGAGACCGACAGCTATTCCCTGTACATAAAAATAAAACCTTGATTTTATCCGTATTTACCATTTTTCTTTCCTTTATATCACAAATAGATTTTTCTAATCTCTTAATATCCTGAATTGTTATTGGATTATCTAAAAAACACGATTTTAAGCTTTCCCGCAAGCTACTTTCCAGCTTGGTTGTTGGCTCCGATAGACTATAATACATCCAAGTGCCTTGTCTTCGCTTTTCCACAAGCCCAGCAGAGAGCATTATTCTCAAATGCCTTGATATTTTGTATTCAGGCTCATTTAAGCCCTGTGATAGTTGGCACACGCATGTTTCACCTTTAATCACCAATAAAATCGCTAATCGCAATCGGGTCTGGTCGGCCAACAACTTAAATATTGCGGTTTCCTTTTCCATTTTTATTTCTTTCTATAACATATACATTGTTGTGCATGTATACATATTCTATCCTGGTATTCAATTTTAGACAAATTAGAATTGTGTTAGAATGCCCGATAAGTAAACTTTCGCGATTTTTCTCATGCCAACCTCTTATATAGCCGATTCGGATTATAGTGATTATTACAAATACACCGACCGCTGGGCCCTCCAGTGCCGGGCTTTGTTTTTCTTGAAAGGTATAAATAAAATGGAAGTTGCACCGGGTGAGCTATTTGATCGTCTTTCTATTATACAGTTAAAATCTGAACGGCTGGATAATCCCAATGTCGTCAATAATGAGTTAACTGAGCTTCAGCAGGCTTATGAAGAAATTGAATCTGAGCATCAAACTTTAACTGTTAATTGTAAAGATATGGTATCACTTTTGAAGATTATCAATGGTTATATCTGGGATCTGGAATCTGACATTCGCCGTGGCAAAGAAAAACAATTGGGTCTGGAAGAAGTTGGTCGCCGTGCCCTGATGATTCGTGATCTTAACAGCGTACGGGTCTGGACCAAAAACCTTGTTACCAAAGCTACCGGCAAGGGCCCCATCGAATACAAAAAGGATCATGCCTCTGAAATCGCTAAACACGCTGATTCCATTGTTGAACAGATGGCTTTTGTGAAGTAATTTCCATGAAGATAAGCTATGACTTTAGATTTGCCAATCTGCCTTGTGGTTCCTGGCCATATGTCAGCAATGTAATTGCTATTATTGCTCGCGAATATCCATTAACCCAATGGAATATCTACCATAATAGCTGGTGTGCGTCCCAGATGCGCATCGTTAATATTATCAAAGACGATTTTGCCGCTGAACATGACAGGTTTAATTTTATTCCTGTCAAAAATACCTGCCTTTCCTTAAAACATCACCTGGAATTCGCTAAATTTAAAGATGATGCCGACTTGTATCACTATCTGCATTTCGATATGCCGTTGGGTATGAAAGGCTTGCCATTGATTTGCACCATTCATGACCTTTATCCATTAGTTTTGGATGGCTATTGTAGTCCGCTCAAGAAAAAATATTTCAAATATATCTGCAAAAAAAACGCTCAAAGAGCCTTTAAAGTCATTACAGTTTCCCAGAATACCAAAAATGACATTATTAACCACCTGGGCATAAATCCTGATAAAATTGAAGTCATATATCAAGGCCATCCCGAACAATTCAAACCCATCGATGACCCTGAAACCCTTACAGCCATTAAAGTTAAGTATCAGTTGCCCGAAAATTTCATCTTGTACACTGGTAACCACAAGCCCCATAAAAATCTTCCTCGCCTGATTCAGGCCTATGCCAAACTACCAAAAAATTTGCGCGACCAGTTCAAAATGGTGCTGACCGGTCCAATAACAGCTGAAACCCATGAACTCAAAGCCTTAGCTCTAGCACTCGGAATCCAGAATGACCTTCATTTTATCGGTATGGTAGATTTTGACGACTTGCCAGCCATCTATAATCTTGGTTCAATGTCAGTGATGGCCAGTCTCTGCGAAGGATTCGGTATCCCATTAGTCGAATCGATGGCCTGTGGCAAACCTGTGATTTGCTCAAATATTTCAGCCATGCCCGAAGTTGTTGGCGATATCGGAAGAAAATTCGACCCTTATGACATTGATTCAATATCAGAAACGTTAAAGCACACCCTTGAAAATGACATTGACAACGATAATCTGAAGTATATTAATCGAGCTTCTCAGTTTTCCTGGCATAATACCGCTTTGAAAACCTATGAAATTTACCGGCAGGCCGCCGCCAGCAAATAATATACTCATATTGAGTTAAAAAAAAGGCCCAACCGTAAAGTTGAGCCTTGTCATTTCTTATTATTTTATTTATTAGCTTCAATTTCCTCAGGCCTTGGAATTCGTAATTTCCATCCAACATTAATAAAATCAGGCCCTTTGACCATTACACTTTTATTTGCTTCATAAATCGCTTTGGTAAAAGTTACCGTGCCAAAATATTTCTGAGAAATCGCGCTAAGCGAATCGCCACTGGCTACGACATGATAAATATCTTTGGGCAAATCAGGCTCGGTTGGGATTAACACTGGTTTTTCATCAGGAATATCAACCACTTCAAAAACATTTTCTGTCAGGTCGGTCAAATCATCTGTTTCAGTTTCGGTGTTTTCATCAGTAGCGACAGCACTATTATCCAGAATAGCAACATCAGTAGTATCAATCTCATCAATAGTTTGATCTTCTGTGTTCATATCATCAATTACTTCTGTATCGCCATTTTCGATGGGCTTTAAGCCGTCAAATAAACTGGTATTGTCGATTTTCACCTCTGGTTTTTCAGATTCCAGAGCTTCATTGTCGTTTTCAACTGGATTTGACGTCAAATCTTCCAGGTTTTGGTTGGCCTGCTGATTAGGTTTGGGGGCGGGCTCTTTATCATTTTTCATAACTATTACAATAATAGAAGCCACCAGTATTACAATACCAAAGATTAATCCTACTTTCATATCTTTACGCATAAGTCACCTCGCAACAAACTATATATACCACTAAGTCATGCCATTTTTGGCCTGATACCCACGAAAATTCGCACTTGTTGCCAGAAAATAAACATTATTGCCTGACTTTTATCATTATACAACTATTATTTACCGCTGACAATAACTATCATAGTTTAAAATAAAAAACCCCCAACATAATGTTGAGGGCTTGGATTTAATTATTTATCGGATATCGTTTTATGGCATCTCTGGTCCAGCTTCAACAGGAACTTCTTCCTCTTTTGGCTGTTCATCGCGAGCACCGTAAAGTAATGGCGAGGCAATGGCGACTGAAGAATAGGTACCAACAATCACACCAACGATCAGAGCAAAGCTGAACCCTTTCAGTGTGGTTGCACCGGAAAAGAACATAATCACCAATACAAGCAAAGTTGTAACCGAAGTAATAACGGTACGAGACAGTGATTGATTGATACTGTTATTGATAATCCCGGAATTTAATGTCACCTGTTTGCCACGGTTTTCTCGGATACGGTCGAAAATAACGATGGTATCATTAAGTGAATAACCAATAATGGTAAGGAACCCGGCGATCATTGGAACATCAATCTTATAGCCACCAAACATGGTATGCATCAGAGCTACCGCACCTAAGGCAATCGATACGTCATGGGCCAAAGCCACACAAGCGGCAAGACCAAAACGGAAGTTACCAAAACGCAGCCAGATATAAGCGATAATTGCTAATAGTGAAAATACAATAGCAACCATTGCATCAGTTTTACTCTTGCCACCGATTGTCGGGTCAATCTGGGTCAAACTTTCAAATGTAGTTTGTAATTCCAAAGCCGCTTTGATACGAGCATCTTCATTGGTCTGGAATTTATCCAGTTCATCCTGACTACTGTAACCTGCAACAAGAGTTTCACTGCGAACCGCATATTCAAACTCTGTCACATTGTCATCAGCACCAGATTTATTATCAACGCCAAATATCTGGTAAGCATTATTATGATCCAGGTCACTATATTCGGTATTGACTGAAACCTGGGTCAGCCGTTTAGTAAAGCCTTCGATAGTTTCAATATTATCAGCAGCAAGTTTACAATCGAACATGAATCCGCCCTTAAAGTCAGCTAAGTAACTTTTGGCTTTGATTAATTCATCATCGATAACTTTAGCTTCGACACTGGCTATATTCAGTTTATTAATAACCGCAAGATTACCAGCGAAGACCTGACGAATAATTTCAGTCACTTTATCTTCGATGTTAACATTGACCATAACAAATTTGTCTTTGCCGAATGCATTTTTCAAAGCCTGTTCAAAGCGAACCGCATTTGTCTGCTGAGTAGTAACTTTGAATTTGCCATTTTCACCAGTGACAGTAGTCTGTTTTAGTCTTCCATCGGCTGCATCTTTGGCCGCCTTGATGATACTATCTTTAACCGCCTCGGCATTTAAGTCTTTATTGCTTAATTCCAATTCAAAGATCGCCTGATTAGTTGCTGTGGTTTCCAGAGCAAAGCGTAATTCAGATTCCTGGCCTTTACCCTGAACCTCAAATTGAATCGGTTCGCCAAGTTCTTCGGCTCGTTTTTCCAGAGCAGCTTCAACCGCAAGTGACAATTCCTGTGATTTGTCAGTACGGAAATCTTGTTTAAGCTGGAACTGAACTTTTGTACCACCGGTAAACTCAATGGAATATTTATCTTCAGCACTGAGGAAGAATACCCAGCCGGCAATGACCATAGCTACAGACACTACCCAGAACGCATAACGCATATTCATCCATTTGAGATTCGGGGTCTTAATCAGCTGCATCATGCCAAGTTTGTGTTTGAGCTTGTCATGCTGAAGCATATATTCGAAAATCAAACGAGTTACATACAATGCGGTAAACATCGAACAAACGATACCGATCATCAAAGTAAGAGCAAAGCCTTTAACTTCTTCAGATGCGACCTTAAACAAAATCATCGCAACGATGAACGTGGTCAAGTTAGCATCAAAAATTGTCCAGAACGCACGGCTGTAGCCATTGCGAATAGCCTGGGCAACAGTGCTGCCGCGATTCTGTTCTTCACGAATACGTTCGAAGATAAGTACATTTGCGTCAACTGCCATACCCACGGTCAGGATGATACCTGCGATACCGGGCATGGTTAATGTTGCACGGGTAAATGCCATCGTCGCCAACAGGAACAGCAGATTCAATATAAGTGCTATACCAGCTAGTCCGCCCGGCAGCATATAATAGATAACCATAAACAGGAATACGACAACCATACCAATACCAGCTGCACTGAAACCGCTATTGAGGTTTTCAGCACCTAAGGTACTGTCCACAACATCCATGTCAATTAATTCACCCATACGGGCTGGCAATGACCCGGCGTTTAATTTATCGCACATGTCATTGACTTCACGCATGGAGAAACTGCCTTGAATGATACCAGATTTACTAATGGTCGAGTTAATATTTGGAGCAGATATTGCTTCGCCATCCAGCAGGATACATAAAGGAAGATCTTTATTTGCATTAGTCAGCTTGGCAAATTTACCAGCTCCGATTTCATTAAATTCAAATCCAATTGCGGGTTTACCCAGACTATCTGAGGTTGGATAAGCTCTGGTCAGTTTCCAGGTATTTGCTTCATTATCTTTTAATAGGGTTTTACCTGGTTTATTCAATGCCAGTACATAACTGTCATCGCCAAATTGACCCCTTATCGCAGCGGCTCGGAAATTCTGTGGATCACGAATCTTGAACCATTGATATTCACTGTCGCCAGCAACTGCCGGACCAGCGTCGGCTAATCTGGTTTGATAATCTTTTAGTTTGTCCTGACCAATTTCTGTTTGGGCTGGCAAAATTCTAAATTCCAAAACACCAGCACCACGCAGTTTGCGTTTGAGATCTTCCGGATCATCCATTTGCCCACGAACTTGCTTATAAGATTCATAAGCTGCAACCAGGTCATCTACTTTGGTGGCTAAACTTGGATGGGCTTCTTTCAATGCTCTAATTGCTTCATCTCGTGTCGCTTTTTTCTTAGAATCAAGCTGCTTTTCAAAAAGTGTCAGATTGACATAATGGTCTTTGACAGCTGTTTGGGCTGTCGCATAAGTTGCGTCAATCTCATTAATATTTGAATTGACTTTGAAATATTCTACTTTTGCCTGAACATATTCTTTGATTCTGGCAGTCATTTCTGTTTTCTGCTGATCGGTCAATCCGGCATTGGCTTTTACTTCTTCATCCGATTGGCCAGGTTTTTTAGCTTTGGCAGCTTTGTCAGCAGCTTCGACAATAGTTGCTATTTCTTTGGCTTGCTGATCTTCTGGTACAGTTGCCCATCTTTTTGATAAGCTGTCAACACTGCTAAGGCTGACCTTTAAGTCTTCCAGAGTTTTTTTCAGTGCCGCTGATTTTTCGCTGGCAGCATCCAATTGAGCATTTTGAACATCTTTAGCTTCTTTAGCGGTTACCAGTTCTTCCAGAATGGTTTTGGTATCTGGATTGTTGGCGATAAGCTTGGCGATTTCCTCATCGCGGGCAGCCTTTTCCATATCCAGAATTTTATTAAGTTGACTCATATTTATATTGGAGCCAACGACCGCTTTGCGGGCTGCTTGATATACTTCACGAAGTTCGGTGGTATTGCCGGTTGCTTCAGGCATCAGAATTTCGATAATGTCATTGCCGTGAGCACGCCAGATCAGATTCAGTTGATTAGCAGGATCAATTCTTTTTCGCTGCACACGAATCATGCGACCTGCCAAACCTTGTTTTTCGCTATCTTCCATTCCTGAGGCGTCAACTCGATACATCAGGCTGTAGCCACCATTAAGGTCGATACCTTTTTTGATTGTTTGACGTGGGTCACGCACTGCTAATGCTGCCATCGCCACCAAAAATAACACAAAACCTAATTTCCAATTAAGATTCTTATCCATTTGAACTACTTTCTAATTTATATTTTTTTATTGGCATTATTTCAAATAAATGCCTGAAAATTTAATTTGTCACTGTGAATTTGGGTTTATGATTGTCTCGGTGGCGGCAGATTAAAAAATTCTGAAAATGCTTTGATTTGTAATTTTGCTTTGATATCAGCAATGTAAAAATAATGGCCGCTGTATAATTTGTCACTGCTATACGACGGAATTACAATATCAGTTCTTTTGAAGAACTTGATACGAACAGCCCGGAGATCATCGCTTCGGTTTTGAGTCTCTTTTATACCTTCAATCTGAACATGATTAGTAAAATAACTTTGGCTATCTGTTGGCTTATCGGACGTATCTTTCCCCTTGTCAGCATTTTCTATGCTAACTGAGCCCATAGCCATTGGCATAAAACCAATAGCTATTGTCAGAAATAAAATTGTCCATTTAGTTCTAGCCATTATTTTTGATATCCGCGTCAAAAGTCAAAATTATGCTTTAAAAATGCCAGCTGACTCCAATATTAAAAGGATCGGAGGTTTTGGACGCTTGCTTTATTTTTTAGTTTCTTGTTCATCTTTTATAATCAAGCTTACTGCCTGACGAGAAATTCTCATTTTAGTATTATTTGATTCGTCGATCTTGATTACAACTTCACCTAGTTCCTGGTTGACTTCAACAACAGTACCCATAATCCCGCCAATGGTGCGGATTCGGTCATTCTTTTTCAAACCATCCATCATTTTCTGATGTTCTTTTCGTTGTTTACCCGGCCCACGGAAGACAAAGAAATACATAATCGCAACCATCATAAGAATCAATGGCCATGGAAATCCTGGTTTCTCTTTATCTTTATTATCTTCAGGATTTTTTTCATTATTACCTTTGGAATCAACAGTTTGCGTTTCACCTTCGGTTCCAGCAGGTGCCGCTTCTGTGCCCCCAGCTTCATCTGCCTGTGCCATCATAATATTCCAGTAACTGTCCATAGTTAAAACCTCTTTCTAATAACTTCTTCTTTATTTTCATTTGAGCGACATGTCGCCATTTAACTAAATTATCTATTTTCTCTATACTAACAGACTATTTCATTATCATCGGTCCATTGACGGGCCCAACTTTCAAAACAATCATCTTTTATTGCCTGACGGGTTTGTTTCATAAGCCATTGATAAAAAGCAAGGTTATGTAAAGTAACCAGAATCGGCCCTAACATCTCCGGGCTTTTCTTGTCAACCATAAATAAATGTCTTAAATACCCTCGCGAAAAATTACGACAGGTATAGCAATCGCAATCTTCATCCAATGGCCGCGAATCCAGTTTATGCTTTTCATTACGGAATCGAACCGGCCCTTTGGCGGTAAAAGCAAAGCCATGGCGGCCATTGCGGGTTGGAATCACACAATCAAACATATCGACTCCGCAACTGATTGCTGCTATCATGTCTTTTGGTGTGCCCACCCCCATTAGGTATCGAGGCTTGTTTTCCGGAAGCACTTTTGCCGTAAACCTTGTAGTATCAATCATTTCCGTATGAGATTCACCTACACTGAGGCCTCCGATGGCATAACCGGGAAAATCAAACTCGATCAGTTTTTCCGCACAATAATGGCGTAATTCCCTATCGGTACCACCTTGAACGATGCCAAACATCCATTGTTCTTTTTTACGTGCGTGAGCATCCAGCGATTGGCCTGCCCAGCGAATGGTTCGCTCGACTGCTTCTTTCATTCGTTCGCGTGGGCAGGGCAGTTTGACGCATTCGTCAAAAGCCATAATGATGTCAGCTCCAAGTTGATTTTGAATTTTTGTGGCTGATTTCGGGCATAATGTGATCAATTGACCATCAATATGTGACTTAAATTGTACACTATCTTCGCCAATTCGGTTCAATCCACCTAAAGAAAACACCTGAAAACCACCCGAATCGGTCAACATTGGCCCTTTCCAGGAAGTAAATTCCTGCAAACCGCCAAGTTTTTCAACGACATCAGCCCCGGGTTTCAGCAGTAAATGATAGGTATTTCCCAGAATAATCTGAGCCCCAGTTTCGCGTAAGTCTTTTGGCATAATGCCTTTAACGCTGCCACGAGTGCCAACTGGCATGAAAACCGGCGTATCAATTTCGCCATGAGGTGTAGTGATTTTGCCCAAACGAGCTTCGGTGTCGGGGCATTTGTGCTTTAATTCAAAATTAAACATATATTATGTATAAAATCCGTCATTTTGGTTCAAAAACATTAAAATACAGCCTTTGCCCAGGGACAATGGCAGCGCCGTAATTCGATGATTATCCTTAACCATCTATTTTACAAGCATTTACATTCCATCGTCCTGACGGAATCATCATTTATAGAACCAAACATTATACCGACACGCCAAGCATGATGCAATATAATTACATAGAAAGCTAATTGTTGTGAGCGAGTTTATTTGGTGGCAAACCTAAAGCCATATCCAATATCAACTTAGCAAATGACTCGTGCTTAAAATTGGTCTTCCGGGCTTGTAACCAACAATAGCCATAAAAAAAATCTGGTTTGATCAGTGATAATCAATCACAAATTGACAATTTCAAAACAAACAATTAAAAACCAATTGCATCAAAACAGGCCTTGCCAGCTAAAAAATCCACAAATCCATTAAAACAATCGTTGGCTATTGCCCAATCAAATCCGCGAAAATCCGCCAGATCCGTCAAAATCCTTGTGCTATTCTTATATTTTTACCCTGCCACTAAAAAATCTCACTCACTAATTGTTTACCAAGCTTTGACCAATGTACCAAGTACCAGAATAATAACGGAATAGTGAAAATTCATTTAATACATCGAATCTTCACGCATGCTAACAGGTTTATTGAATATTTCCGCATATATTATTGCTCTTATAAGTTCGTTATCGGTTTTGACTATCCGGTGCAGAAAATCAGAACTGCTGGCTTTGGCAGAAGTTGCCTGAATTTTGTAGCCACTGCGGTTTTTTGTCTGCATGGCTTTTTGGGTAGTCATTAGCTTATCTCTGGATTTGGTATCATGGCAATGACTGGAAGTCCCAGGTTTGCCGGCATTAACTGCTCGATTAGCTGCAACGGGTTTTACTTGTGCTGGTTTGGGAGCTACTGCCTTAGGCCGGGCTGCCGGGCGCTGTTGAGGTTTTGCTACCGGACGCGGCTGAGCTTCTCTGGGCACCTGAGCACGATTAGGTTGCATCGTCGGCCGCGGCTTAGCAGTCGGGCGTGGCTGGACCGTTGGCTTGGACTGAGGCTGTCCACTACGTTGTGCCTGAGATGCCTTACGCGCATACGAAGGTAAATTGCGTTGAGCGGTTGGCTGGACTGTAGGCCTGGTTGTAGCACTTGGCCGGGGCTTAGCAGTCTGGTCTACTCGCCCATCAGCTCTGGCATTGGGTCGAGGTTTACCTGTTGGTTTTTTTGGTTTTTGACCTTTTTTGATTTTTTCTGCCAGAGAACCTAAAGCGATAAAAATAAATATCGCTATTCCTATCAGGTTATCAAAATCAGCTAATATAATATTCATCTCTGAATTAAACATTTCAAATTTCCTCTTTGCATGAGAAATATATAAAAGTGCGAAAGTATGAAAGACAATTTATCATCTTTCAAACCTTCACACCTTCATGTTTCACACTCTCATAATAATCAATCAATTTAGCCATATGTAGCAAATCGCAAGTAGGATGAGCTATGCCCATGCTGATAAAAATCACATCGCGATAGCGATCCCTAACTATTGCATATTGTTTCACTTGGCTTAAATAATACATAAGCTCATATTATTTTATTTGGGGATTGTTATCGTTGCCGCCTTTACTGATGCTGTCACGCATATCGGTATCGGCTTTCATATTTTTCATGCGATAATAATCCATGATGCCCAGATTACCACTGCGGAATGCTTCGGCCATTGCTTTTGGTATTTCAGCTTCAGCCAATACCAGCTTAGCTTTATTTTCCTGGTATAATGCTCGCATTTCCTGTTCTTTGGCAACCGCCATCGCACGGCGACCTTCAGCTTCGGCCTGACGCATCTGTTTGTCAGCTTCAGCCCGTTCGGTTTCCAGTAAAGCACCAACATTAGATACATTACCAACACTAGCCACCGAAATATCAGCGATATCAATCGATACGATTTCAAAAGCAGTCTGAGCATCCAGCCCCGAAGATAATACCTTGCGAGAAATTCTATCAGGATTTTCCAGAACATCTTTATAAGTTTCCGATGAACCAATCGCCGAAACGATACCCTGTCCTACACGAGCGACGATAGTTTCTTCGGTAGCACCACGAACCAGCTGATTGATATTTGACCGCACGGTAACACGGGCTTTGATCAGCAGACGAATACCATCTTTAGCCACAGCATCCAGCATACCAGTAGCCGATGCCTTAGGTGATGGACAGTCAATGATTTTAGGTTTAACTGTTGTCTGGATAGCTTCCAGAATATCACGACCAGCCAGGTCAATCGCGCGGGCAACATCAAGAGACAAGCCAACTTTTGCACGCTGAGCAGCGATCATCGCCTGTACCAGACCTATTACATCACCGCCGGCAAAATGATGAGCCTGTATTTCATCAAATGACATCGCGACATTTGCTTTATGGCTGATAATTAAGGCATTGACACAAGTCATAACATCGCTGGGGTCACGCCGAACCAGAAAAGCACTTTCCAGATGACGGGTTTCCATATCTTCGATGCCAGCCTGAACCGCAGAAATTCTGGCGCTTACAATCATGTTTGGCTGAACACGTCGCAGTGACATACCGATAAGTTCAAAGAAACTTACTCGAGCGCGAGATGATAATGCCTGTAGCCACAGCTTAAAAAATGCAGCCATAATTAATAATATAATAATTACAAAAACCGCTGCCACAATTAAGCCTATTTGCATTGGACCGCTAATAGCCAACATTAAATTTTGATACAACATTTTGTTGTCTCCTTCTTGGGGGGAAAAAGTTATTTAGTTTGTTAAATTACATTTATTTTTTTACACTTCTTTGAGATCTACAATAATGCTATTGCCTTCCAGACCAACAACCACTATTTCACTTTCAGCATCGATGACAGTTCCCTGACATACAGCGCTATATCTAATATCATCAATTTCGATAATTCCCGATGGCATTAAATTGCTTTTTGCGATTCCGGTCTTGCCGACCAATACCGAAAAGTCTTCATCGCTAACACCATCAATGCCGCGATGTTTGGCAGTTTCAGTGTTGGGTTTTAAAATTAATCTTTTACCAATCGGCGTTTTCGGAAAATAATGCAGCCCTGCGATAAAAACAATAGGCGTTGAAACAATGGTAATTGTCAAAAACGCATATCCAACTTTAGGGTTCTCTTTAAAAGCCAAATAAATCGCCGCCGCGGCAAAACCTGCGGCCATTATCCCAATCAGCCCAGCCGACGGAATAAATATTTCTAATATTACCAATAATAACGCGATAACTAATAATGATATTGCCCAAGCCATATTTTTATTTCCTGTATATTATTATTTTAATTAAATTTATCCACAGATGCACACTGATACACACAGATAATTCATTAAAATACTAAACGTTTAAATTCAAGTTTACTATTACCAAAATTAATTAGTAAAGCTTTTTTAATTTCAGTAGCTTTTAAATAATTTAGCACCTGAGCTTCTTCTATGCCAGATAATTGTTTCAATGCTTTTAATTCCACTATGATTTCTTCAAAGCAAATAAAATCTGCCTGATAATAACAATCCAAAACCTGCCCTTTATACTTAACAGGCAATTTTACTTCTCGACAAAAAGATATTTTTCTTAAATCAAATTCTTTTGCTAATGCACACTGATATACATTTTCTAAAAAACCACGCCCCAAACTATTATGGACTTCCATCGCAGCGCCCAAAATCATGTATGTCTTTTCATCTTTTTGCACAAATAACTCCAAATCTGTGTTCATCTGTGTTTATCTGTGGATATACCTATACTTCTTTAACGACAATATTATTGCCTTCGATTTTAATGATCTTTATTTGCGTTTCAGTCTCAATCAGTTCGCCATAGCTTGCCACAGGATATCTCTTGCCATCAAAGATTGCAGTTCCCGATGGCCGCAGTGGCGTAATTGATTTGCCGATCTGGCCAATCTGGATATCCATTTTTTCACTGGGCCCGGTCATCCCCCCCGCCCGAGCCGCAACGGTGTCCATGTTGACATCAGCTTTCATAATAATCCGGTTGGCATAAGGAAGTTTTGGCAGGTATTTAGCCAGAAAGAACATCGCCACCGCAGAACCTAAAAATCCTAATAATGACGCGGTCAACTGTTGCTCCATGATTTCCTGATTCCAGGTTCCCGAAGGCATTACCCCGCCACCATAGCTAAGAGTTGCCAGCAAGCCCACGAAAATACAAATGATCCCGCCAATGCCGGCGACTCCAAAACCAGGTATCACAAAAATTTCCGCGGCCAACATTAACACGCCAATTACAATTATAATAATTTCCCAGGAGCTGGCCATGTTAATCATATACTTAGAGCCCAGCATCAAGGCCAGTGCCATCGCCGCAATCGATCCGGCGACACCAAAACCAGGTGTCTTAAATTCAGCATAAACACCAATAAAGAATATCAAAGTTAAAACTCCAACCACCGCTGGGCTTGTCAGCCATCGCACCATTTGTTCCGACCAGTTAGGTTTTAAAACCATAAAAGGCAACTGGACAGTAATATTCTGGTCTTTCTCGATAAAACCAATGACATTTTTTCTGGTTCCGCTTTCGCCTGTCCAGTCAATGGTTGCTCGTGAGAAAGTATATTCCTGTGCCTTTAAATTATTCAAGGCCAGCAAATCATTTGGCCCGTCAATTACCTGAGACTTATCAATGTCAAATTTTACCGGGTCAAGTTTACTGAATTCATCTCTAGTGAAAAATTCGTTTTTATCCGTTTGATTATTTCTAACCATAATTGCTTCATTACTGACACGGATCATAGCCAGAGCCAATGCCTTGGGATAATTGTTTGTGACCGCAGCACGTTCGATCAGGGTTATCATCTCCCCTTCGATCTTAGTCCGCATCGTGCTTTCAATCTCGCCGGTGGAACTTACTACCGCCGCGGAACCAATTTCTGTTCCGTTGGCCATGATAATATCTTCACAGGCCAGACTTATCATCGCCCCGGCTGAAATAGCCTTGTCTTTGATATAAGCTATTGTGTGAACTTTAGGATTTAGATCCCGCAAAATATATTTATGAATCGAAATAGCCGAGTCAAGCAAACCACCCCAGGTGTCCATTTCAAAAACAATATGAGTTGCGCCATCAGCAATAGCAATCTGAGACCGACGCTGAATTGACACATACAAACCTTCATCAATCATATCCGCACAGGTAATAAATACAACCTTCGGTTCAACAACTTTGGTTGGCTTATCTTCTAGCTTGTTGGCTGGCGCATCAGTAACCGGCTCGACCTGTTTGCTAGTGTCCTGAGTCCAGGCCAACAGTGGCAAAACAAATAAAGCATATAATAATGTTACCGCCAGAATTTTTTTATTTCCCAGTCCTGTCATAATCTACCCTTTCAATAAAATCTCCCCTTTGTCAGCCTACGCTGTTCCATATCGTTGGCTAAGCTCATCTGTATTTATTTTAACCCCGGAATAACTTAGTAGCAAGCATAATCAGGCTTAATTTATTCTTTAAGATAGCAACGGGTACCAAGAGACAATCAAAATTGTCCCTTGGTAAACACCAGAGGTTCCCAACAACCCAAATTTCACTCAATTAATACAAAAACTTGCTACTTTCCAACAAAATTCTATGGCTAACCTGTTACAAAAATAGCAATAATCCCATAAAAATGAATAAAAATTACTGATTTTGCTTGAAAAATGACTTAATATTGCTATAAAGGAGCATCTTGATGATTTTTTCGGCGGCTATGTGGGGGCACTAGCCATCAAACCGAATGATTATTCAGGCATACCTTATTTTTTTGCTCGCGTTGAGTTTGCTGGACGTTTCTTTTTCGCCATTTTCAACGCTATGGCATAATAATTTTTATAGGCATAAACTGCTGTTATGTAATCTTTTACGGCAAATAGCCTATTTCCGGGAGCGGAAGCTGACAGTAAGCTTCTAAGTGTATTTAGAATTTAATAAGATACATGTAAAACATTATAGTTAAATGGTTTATGCATGTATTTTACGAATAAAGGTTAAAATATGTCAGATTTTATTAAAATCGGTGAATCTTTTCATGCCAGCATACCTTCCCCAGGTGCGGCGATGAAAAAACTGTTGGAAAATGAAAATGATACAGAAGCCCAGAATTTCCTCATAAGCCTTGTTAAAAGCCAGGCTCAGGGTGGAGCGGACTATATTGCGGTAAACGTCGATGAATTTGGCCAAAATGCACCTGAATTGTCAGTGAAATTGATGGAAAAGTATGTCGAAATGGTCGCAAAGCATGGGGATGGCGTGCCGGTTTGTGTCGATAGCAGCGATGATAATGTCCTCATTGCCGGTCTGAAGAAGTGGTATCAGTGTGGCCAAACAACCCCGCCTTTGATTAATTCGGTCAAAACTTATAATACTGATGTGATTTTCCCCCTATTAAATGATTATAAATTCAAAGTTATTGGCCTGCTGATAAGTGAATGTCAGGCAGGTGGCCCAGTACAGCCGGAAAAACTGCATCAAATGGCTCGTGAAATTTATGATGCCGCGGTTAAATATGGATTAACCGGCGATGATATCTTCTTTGATACCACCGTTTTCCCTCTGGCAATCGATATGCCCATGACCCCCGGCCAAATGGGCTATACATATTGTGCTTTCCAGGCAATGAAAATGATTACTAATGACCCAGCGATGCTTGGGGTTCATTTTTCCATGGGTGTAACAAATTGCGTTAAAGACTTGCCAGCAAGGAAGATAGGTGTTTGTCGCGCTTATGTTCAGGTCGCCCGAACCTATGGCCTGGATGCTGGCATTGTCAGTATCAAAAATGACTATAGCGGTAAAGAAGCCGACCCTGAGCTGGTAAAGCTGGTCGAAGCTTTCGCTGCTCAGGATGGCGATTTAGCTAAAACCCAAACAGCTATTGAGCTGATGGCAAATTTTTGTCACAGCAGTAAGAAAAAATAAATAGAATAATAATTAAATAGAAGCAATTCTATTGTTAATGAGGATAGATGAAAATTTATGTCTGAAAACAGCAGAGAAGTCCAGGGTATTTTGGAAATGCACGAAAAAGGCTATGGTTTTTTACGTGGTGGTGCTCCAAATTTCACGATGAAGCCCAATGATCCCCATATTTCCCATAATTTAATACGTAAATACTATTTACGTGAAGGTTTGGAGATCAAAGCGACTATCCCCAGCAAAAAAGCTACTGTCAACAAAGTCGATGAAATTCTGGAAGTTGGCGGTTTCCCAGCTGATCATTATATGGGTGTTACACCTTTTGATGAGTTTACTGTTATCGACCCTAATCGGCAAATCAAGCTTGAAACCGGCGAAAAACCATTAGGCCCTCGTATGATTGATCTGATGGCGCCTATTGGCTTCGGCCAACGTGGACTTATCGTCGCTCCACCTAGAACCGGTAAAACTATATTATTACAGGAAATCGCTCATGGTGTAGCGACAAATCACCCTGAAGCGCATTTAATCGTGCTTTTGATTGATGAACGCCCCGAAGAAGTTACTGATATGAGGCGTAGTATTGATGGCGAAGTAATCGCTTCATGTAATGACTGGCCTGTCGAACGCCATGTACGGACGGCTAAAATGGCTCTGGCCCGGGCCAAAAGACTGGTTGAACTCGGTAAAGACGTTGTTATTTTGCTGGATTCGTTGACAAGATTAGGACGTGCCTTCAATAACTGGACAAAATCATCAGGCAGAACTATGTCCGGTGGTTTGGATATTAAGGCCATGCAATTACCCAAACAATTATTTGGAGCAGCCAGAAATGTTGAAGATGGTGGATCATTAACCATTATCGCAACAGCACTTATCGAAACTGGCAGCCGTATGGATGAAGTGATCTTCCAGGAATTCAAAGGTACTGGCAATATGGAACTGGTCTTGGATCGCCAATTGGCCAACCGCCGCACTTACCCGGCAATTAATATCCCTGAATCAGGCACTCGCAAAGAAGAATTATTAATTGGTAAGACAAATATCGATAAACTTCATAATCTTCGCAGACATTTAGATAATATGCCTGTCGGCCAGGATATCGAAATGATGCTCAAAGCCCTCCGACAACATAAAACCAATGCTAGCTTCATGAAACAGTTACCTTAAGAATATAAGCTTACAGCTTATGACCACTGTGTATGAACCGAAACCGAAACAATAGCGGTATATATCTGATAGAATAGATATTGGGCATCCCAGAACGTTTTTTTCTATATAAACAAAGATTGACAAACCGTGCGATTTCTTCTAAATTATGCCGTTTAGATAGAGATAGAGATTTGTATCCGGGCTTTTTGCCCTGTTTTTGTTATTAAGTCAAAGTTTACCTTTGAATCAAGCGGTTCAATGCCGCATTTCAACATGGGTAGAAGTCCCCTTCTACCCTTTATTATAATTATAAATATATAACGAATAGAGAATATTGAAAAAAATAGGAGTTGTTATGGCGTATAATATCGTGGTATTGGCTAAGCAAGTGCCCGACACCAAAGCGGTCACCGGCAAGGCAATGAACGACGACGGGACCGTTAATCGTTCTGCTCTTCCGGCGATTTTTAATCCCGAAGATCTAAACGCATTAGAATTGGCCCTGCAAATCAAAGATGATAACCCCGGCACTAAAATCACCATGATGACTATGGGTTTGCCAAGCGCATGTGAAGTTCTACGCCAGGGTATGTATCGAGGAGCCGACCGAATGATTCTGGTAACAGATCGACGGGCGGCAGCTTCAGATACTTTAGCTACCAGCTATATCCTCAGTTGTGCCGTTAAGAAACTTGGCAAAGTGGATATGGTTATCTGTGGCCGTCAGGCTATTGATGGTGATACTGCCCAGGTAGGCCCGCAGTGTGCTGAAAAACTTGATATCCCACAAATTACTTATGTTCAGGAACTTTTGGATCTCAAAGACCAGACTATCACTATTAAAAGAAGTGTTGGCGCAGGCTGGGAAAAAGTCCAATGTCAGCTTCCGGTGGTTTTGACCGTTCTTGACACCGCTAATATTCCTCGTCCGGTCGCTGCCCGTAAAATGATGAAGTTTAAGAAAGCTCATAGTGCGATGGAACTGGCTAAAGCTGACAAAGCTGATCTGGCCGATGCCTTAAAAGCTAAAGGACTTTTAATTGAAGAATGGAATCTCGATCATATCGAAGCTGACCTGCAATGGTGTGGCCGCGATGGTAGCCCAACTAAGGTTAACCGGATCCAGAGTGTTGTCTTAGCTGCCAGTGGCCATAAAAAGATAGAACCTACCGAACAAGGTCTACGCGATATGATCCATGAATTGATTGAAGATCATACCATCGGCTAAATTTGTATTAGAATAAAACTCATTGCATAGTCAGTGAGCAAACATGAAAAAACGGAAATATAAAATGATAGAAGTTAATAGACAAGGTGAAGTGTGGGTCTTTGCTGAGCAGTATGAAGGCAGCTTGGGCGAGGTGCCATTGGAGTTATTAGGCCGTGGCCGCCTCCTGGCAGATAAACTAGGTGTTAAACTTAGTGCCGTCCTTGCTGGTAATAAAGTTGATACTTTAGTTGACGAATTGGCAGCCTTTGGCGCTGAAAAAATTTATCATGTCGAAAATACCGACCTGGCCCATTATCAAACCATCAGTTATACCAAAGTTCTTTGTCAGCTGATCGAAAAGCATAAACCGCAGATCGTTCTTTTCGGTGCCACCGCTATTGGTCGTGATCTTGCCCCGCGCATAGCATCAAAAATGCGCTGTGGCTTAACTGCTGACTGTACCGATCTACAAATCGAAGATTTTACCGAACCTCGCACTAAAGAAGTTCACTCGAATCTACTGCAGCAGATACGTCCAGCCTTTGGCGGTAACATCATCGCGACAATTATTAATTATGATCGCTGGCCTCAGATGGCAACTGTTCGCGAAGGCGTTATGCCGATGCCCGAACGTAATGAAAACGCAAAAGCTGAAGTAGTCAAAGAAACTGTCTCTATCAGCCCCGAAGACCTGGCAATCAAAATTCTCGAGCAACATCGCGAAGCAAAGAAAGTGAATCTGAAAGCTTCTCGTATCATCGTCGCTGGTGGTGCCGGGGTTGGCTCTAAAGAAGGCTTCAAGCATATCTGGGACCTGGCAAATGCTCTTGGCGGTGTCCCCGCAGCTTCACGTGCCGCTGTCGACCTTGGCTTTATCGATCATGATTACCAGGTTGGACAAACCGGAACCACTGTCAGGCCAGCTCTTTATATAGCTGTCGGTATCAGTGGTGCCATTCAGCACACAGCTGGTATGAGTGATTCGGCTAAAGTTGTCGCGATTAATTGCGATCCTGACGCTCCGATTTTTGGCGTCGCTAATTTTGGCATCGTAGGCGATTACACCCAGGTAATTCCTAAGTTAATCAAAGCAATCAGAGAAAAAGCATAACTTCGACGATGCTTTAGTAAAGATGTAAAAAACTATCAAGCCGCAAAACTATAGCTAACGGCTCGATGAAAAATAATAGGAAAAATGAAATGGCAAACTTTTATACTGATAACGATGACATCAGATTTTTATTCCGTCACTATCAGCTTCGCACATTAGCTGACCTGATGGAAGGTGATTATTCCGATGCCCAAAAATATGACTCTGCTCCAGAAAATGCCGATGACGCAGTTGATAATTATGAACGCATTCTGGATGTTATAGGGCAAATCTCTGGCGATAACATCGCTCCAAGAGCTGAAGGCATCGACCTCGAAGGCAATCATCTCAATGATGATGGCACTGTCACTCTCAGCCAGGGCATGCAGGAAAACTTAAAAGACCTCGGCCAGGCCGACATGATGGCCTTTACCCTGCCACACCGTTTTGGCGGGTTGAACTGTCCTAATCTGGTTTATACCATGAGTAATGAAATCGTCTCTCGTGCCGATGCTTCATTAATGAATATCTATGGCCTTCAGGGCATTGGCGAAACTATCAATGCTTTTGCAACCGAAGAACAAAAACGCCAATGGCTGCCAGGCTTTGCCGAAGGCGAATTTACCGGTGCTATGGTTCTTACTGAACCTGATGCCGGCTCTGACCTCCAGGCTGTGAAACTTCGGGCTGACATGGATGCAGATGGCAACTGGTACCTAAACGGCGTAAAACGTTTTATCACCAATGGCTGTGGCGAAGTGCTGCTGGTTCTGGCTCGCAGCGAACATGACCGTGCTGGTGGCCTGGGCCTGTCGATGTTTGTTTGTGGTCGTGGCCCAACTGTTAAAATTCGTCGTCTCGAAAATAAAATGGGTATCAAAGGCTCACCAACCTGCGAAATGGTATTTAACAATACTCCATGTGACCTTGTTGGTGAACGTCGCCGCGGACTGGTTGAATATGTTATGAGCCTGATGAATGGTGCCCGTATCGGTATTGCTGCTCAATCCCTTGGCATCTCTGAAGCAACATATCGCATTGCCCGTGATTATGGTTCCAGTCGCGTCCAGTTCGGTACCCCAATTGAAAACTTCCCTGCTGTCCGTGAATTGATGGTTGGCATGAAAATGGAGATTGAAGTGGCCCGCAGCTTATCTTATGAAGCATGTTGGAATGTGGACCATGAAAATTATGTTTTGATCAAACTTGCCGAAGGCATCGAAGATAAAGATAAACTTAAGGAATTTAAACAGGCTTCAAAACGCCTCAAACGTATTAATGGTATGATGACACCATTGAGCAAATATTATGCTTCTGAAATGTGTAACCGTGTTACTTATGATGCTATTCAGGTTCTCGGTGGCTCTGGTTTCATGAAAGATTATGCCTGTGAACGTCATGCCCGCGATGCTCGTATTACCAGTATCTATGAAGGTACCAGCCAGCTCCAGGTTTTAGCTGCAGTACGCGGAGTATGCGGGACCGGCGAAAAATACCTGTTAGAAAAAGAAGAATTCCCATATCCAGCTGAAGTTAAAGATTTGCTCGATATCCTTAAAGCTGGCCGTGAAAAAATGACAGAAGCGATTGCTTTTGTTAAAGCCCAGCCCGGTACAGAATATATGGACCTTGCCGGTCGTCGCCTCTGTGATGTTGCAATTATGCTTATTGTTAGCCATCTTTTCCTCCAGCAGTCTGTTGCCGAACCCAAATGGAATGATGCTTTTTGTCAGTCCGATAAAGATGGACGCAATGCTTATCAGGAACTTAAAAAACGTAAATCTATTATCGCCAATAAATATATTCGTACAAACGAAGCTAAAATTAATATGCTTTTAGATGATATTATGCGTGGCGATCGCAGTACAATTACGGAATATGCCCTGATTGCAGGCGATGTTCCAGAACTATAAGACTGATAATATCGATTTTAACGATTATAAAAACCTGTCATAAATTTGGCAGGTTTTTTTATGCGCATAATTATCAGGTTTTACAATGAATACCCAACTGGATTTTGCCGAATAACTTCAATGACACCCGGCAAGGATGGTGGTATACAATTATAAAGAGTTATTAAACTGGAGGAATAAACCTGATGCGTAAGAAAAAATATGTTGTTGGAATGGAATGTAAAGGTTTGCTGGAAACAGCTATGCAAAAATCTCTGCCTTTAACAATAACGCATAAAAATGGCGACTTGTGGCAAGTGCATAAATCACAAATTGTCGATATCCAGCGTCATCGCATGGTTATAACTGAACCACAGGCTCAGGCAGGTCAGACCCCTGTTCAATGGTCTCCTGGCAGCGAAGTTGCTGTTACCTTTAAAAAAGGCTATAACAAATGTGTATTTGTTTCTCGTGTTATCACTGAAGAACAATATGAAGTTGAGCCAGGTGTTAAAACAGCATGTATGCTGATTTATTGCCCGGAACAAATCGAAAAAGTGCAACGCCGCTCATTTGAACGTACCGAAGTGCCATCAACTGAAAATGTTGTTGTGACTTTTTGGCCCAGCAATGATGCCTCGGCCAAACATTATGGCAAACTCGTCAATCTTTCCGCTGGTGGCATCGGTGTCACTATGCCCGAACAGGATGTACCTAACTTTCATGCCGACCAGCAATGCGATATCCAGTTTGTCGCTATGCCAGGTCAGGAACCTATAGTTGCTCAAGGCCGTTTCCGTCATGTTGCCCGTGATAGCGGTGTGGGTTTGCCAATTGTAGGTTTTCAGTTTATTGGTTTGGAACTTTCCGACCAGGGTCGATCAACCATGCGTCGCATAGGTCGTATCGTAACTATTTACAGTAGAAGACAAAATGTTTCTGGTTCTTACCAGAGATAAATTCAAGCAGAATATCAATGCCCAGAGACGTGGTTGCTTTGGGCATTATTTTCCAATCAGGAAAATTGTCTGCTTATAAAAAAATACCAACCACCCGACTGGCTTAAATGCCAGTAACCCGTTCCGTGCTCAGGCGACACATTTCTATCCCACTCATGTTGCCTGAGCATAACTTTTTTTAAACAACAGACAACAAAGTTGGATGGCTGGATAGAATTTGTCAGATTGTAGAGACAAGGCATGCCTTGTCTCTTTACTCTGGTAGCTGTTTTTTAAGTTGACAGCATGGGCAAAACAAATGTTGCCCATCCATCCTGGCTTCTCTTTAAGGGCCAGTTTTTATTAAGATTGTTTTCGCCACAAAATCATGAAAAGGCTGTTTAGCAGACGAACTTCGTAAAAAACCCAGCAATAAAAATAACAATGCATTCCGAACCATTGCTTGCCAAAAAGATGGATAATTACCATGCTGATCCACAACTAGAACGTTAGCCTTTTGTTTACCATATGTTTGGCCAGAACAACAAGAATCTTTATAAGAAAAACATGCCAATATAACCAGTAAACCACACAATAAACTAAAAATAAATTCGCAACAACCAAAATCATACTCAATTTTATCAGGATTACTAGATGAGTTAGATAATACATGGTGAGCTATCGAATGCACACAACCAAGCACCAATAACGAAACCATGAAACCCCTCTGTGCCAGAATGGGTGAGACAATTCCTTGTCATTAATTAGACTTGAGGGCGAGGATATATTTATTATGAT